>JAFWYQ010000084.1 GCA_017517605.1 Bacteroidaceae bacterium | reverse complement strand
GGAGCAACCATTCGTGGAGCTTGGTGCAGACCCTTCTGGAAAATTCTGTGGGCTATGCCACCAGAAGCAGCCTCGATGTCGCCCGTCGTGAACTCTCGCGTGCGGTCGACTTCATGGAGAGCAAGCTGGAGGACTTCCCTCTCTACCGGGACAGCAAAGCCTACCAAGTAAAACATTTCTCGCGATATGAAAACAAGAGAGACGATCCTTCCTACTTTTTCGGATGATGGGGTGCTGCACTTCACCCTGCCCACCCGATGGGCGGAGCTGACACAGAAGCAGCTCCGCTACGTCTTCTTTGCCCGTGCCCTCTATGGCGACAGGGCTACGGAGTACATCTTGTGCCGTTTTCTCGGCTTGTGCATCGTCCGCCGAGATGCCGCAGGATGGCTCTGCAGTGTGGCCACCGACAAGGGGAAAGTGCTGTTCACCCTCACGGCAACCATGCTGGCAGCCCATCTGGAGCAGGTGGATTTCCTACTGAATATTCCCGAAGTACCCGTCCGCTTCGACTCCATCAGCGGACTGCATGCCGCTGACGCCATGCTGCATGGCGTACCGTTCTCCACTTGGCTGAAGGTGGAGAACTACTACCAAGGCTACCTGATGTCAGGACGTGACGAAGCATTGGACGGCATCATCCGTCAGCTTTACCTTGGGGAGATGGAAAAGGTGAACTGCTTCACCCCGGCGCAACGGCTGATGGCCTTTGCTTGGGTGGCGGCGCTGAAGGAGTGCTTCACGCAGCAGTTCCCCGACCTCTATGCACCCGCAACAGGCAGCGGGGAGGATGCCCCCGATGTGATGGCGGCCATGAACGCCCAAATCCGTGCGCTTACCGGGGGCGATATCACCAAGGAATCCCTTGTGCTGGAGTCCGATACATGGCGGGCACTGACCGAACTCAACGAGAAAGCCCGCGAAGCAAAAGAATTACGTAAACAACTCAACAAAAAGTAACATGGATGCAAAAAGACTTTTCGACGCTCACACTTATTTTTGTAACCTGTGTAAATCAAACCGCCTAACAGAACAGTACGGATTTCATCCCTGTACTGTCAGCGGCATAGGTTCTCTTCAGGAACCGCTACAGCAGTTCCGACAGAAGACAGCATTCCTCGCTGTCGATGACACCAACGATGCTGCCATTGTGCAGCAGGCAGGCGGATTCTTCAAGAAACGGACCTTCACCGTCTTCCTTCTGATGCGGTACCGCATGGATGATATGGCCGACCGTCAGACAAAGCTCGACATTTGCCGCAATATCTTCCTTCAACTCATCAGCCGCATGATCATCGACAAGGAGGACTTGTCGAACGAACTTGTCTATCTGAACACTGCCCGCATCATGTCACGCGAGCTGGGTACCTACTTCATGTCAGGCTGTACCGGACTCTATTTCATGACTGATGTGCTCGAACCTGTAGATGTATCATATAATGAAGAAGAGTGGAAATAAGAATAGGCCGCCTGCCACGGAAGAAGACCGCCGTAAGTATGAAGATGCCTGGACAGATATGATGATTACTATCTGGAGGGAACGGATTGAACGTCTCCGTGTGCATGACACTTATGCACTGCACAAACGTATAGAGGGGGATGTGGTTCGTCCGACTGATGACATGACTACCATCACGCACAAGTTCCTGATGTATGGCATCTATCAGGATGTGGGTGTCGGACGTGGATTCACACCGGGAAACGACGGCAAACTCCAACTGTTGGATCCCGAATATCGTGCGGCCAAAGGATTGGGTGAACCACGCAAGCCGCGTCCATGGTTTTCACGTGCCTATTTCGCTTCCCGAATGGTGTTGGCCGAACAAGAGGCTTTCATGTACGGTGAAGAATTTGCCGGACTCATTGTGAACGCAATCTCTACGGCAGAAGCCAAAAATGGACGAACATTGCGCGACATCATGTGGAGATAGTGTCTTTTTGTAGGTGTAGAGATACTTGTATCTTCGTCAAAAAATAAAAGATGGCAGACAAAAACTCAATCATATCAGCTCTGAAAGCGCAGGCCAATATCATTAAGGCTGAACGCAAACAGCACGCCAATACGGCAGAACGTATCGGCTCAATGCTGTTGGCCATCATTGATGCATTAGGACTGAGTGATGTGGATGAGCTTGCCAAGTGCTTTATCCGTAAAGACCAACCGGATTCAACAACTTTTCTTTTGAAGATGCTGGCCGGACTGGAAGTCGGAGAGTATATAAACTCGATGGCCGAAGGTAAAGGGGCTGCAATTGATGCAGATGGTAACGCACAGTTCCAGAGCATGGAAGTGCGCTCGTCACTGAAGGTTCTCGAAGTTATTATGAACCGGCTTTCGGCTGTAGAGGGTGATTTTGAATTTACCGAAAGCGGTACGATTGACAAAGTGACTCATCAAGGTGAAAATGTCTATCTGCTGGACATCCGCAAGCGGTGGGATTTTGATTTTACAGCGTTTCGCGAACATGATGTGGTACACGGCTCCATCAATACACTTTTATCGGACGGTAGTATTCTTACTTCGTGGTTCCGTGTTCTTTCTGTCGATACATCGGCCAACACTTTGCTGGTGGCCACATACCCGAACGATGAAGTGCCCGAGGAGGTGAATGTCCCTCCTGTTACGGGAATGGTTATCAAGCGCAGAGGTAACGCTGTGGATGAATCCCGTCAGAGTTGTTGGTATGTCTCCAGCTATGAAGGATGCATCATGTATCTGGAGGGTGTAACAAAACCCATTCTGGAGGAAAGTAACTATTATTTATGTCTCGGAAAGCCAAAACACCTTGCTCTCTTTAACGGACTGCCCATCAATTACAATCATCCTTACTTATTTGCTCGTGGTGCCATCATTCAGGACTTGCTCCGTGTCGATTGGCAGGGTAATCCTGTCTATGAGATTGTAGATGATGGATTATGGATTTCGACCAAAGAATATATCCGAGGGTACAGCCAAGAACTTAGTAAATACATTCAGCATCAAGTGTGGTACAAGTCATGTTGCTGGCGGTGTGTGGCTGATGTGGCCACGGTCGGTACTCCTCCTCGATGGAATAATACCCAATGGGTGTGCGTGGTCGGTGACTCAAACTTCTCGTTGGCTATTACCACTTCAAAAGGTAGATTCTTCCGATTCGGACAGGAATATACCACATTGGGCTTTGTCCTTTCCCATGGAGATATGGATATTTCTGTGGATGCAAGTCAAGTGGAGTGGACACGTGAAAGCGGTTTGACCGAAGAAGACCTGCTGTGGAATGTCGAACATGCGGATTTTGCAGATACGGTGAATATCACTCCAGCAGATATGCCTTCCAACTGGTATGATACGCGTAAAGTAGTCTTCCGATGTACAGTGTATCTGAAAGATGGTGAAAATACGCAATCGATGACTGAAGAAATAACAATCAATTAACATATCAAGATGAAAACTGCAAGTGCTTATATCCTTTATAATCCGTTATCTCTCGCCCTATTCATGGATGAGGTGGGCGGTTCGTTGAGTCAGCGCAAGGACGGGCTGACCAACACCTTTGATCCGGACAGGTCACTGTTTCCCCTGTTGCTTCGTCCGCGTCTGATGATACAGGACCCGGATGGAATCATAGCCACTGGTGACCATACGACTGACCTGATTGATTGCAGGTGGTACATCGGAAGTGACGAATCGGGTGAACGCATTACATCTGATACCGCAGGATTTCAAATCGGTGCTTATGGAGAACTGACGGTAAGATGCAATGTGCAGCCTTCCACTCCGTTGAATCTGTTCTTTGCTTGCGCTTACATAGATACCAGAACCCAAAAGCCTTACCGCAAGACTTATCTGCTGACATTGACATCGGTCATCGGATATGAGCTGGCTTTACAGGTTGAAATCAATGCGGCAAAAAAAATGGCGGTCAGCCCATATCTGACAAACATGCAGCGTTCAATTACGGCGACATTCCGTAATGGAACTGAGGACATTGCAGACGAAGATGCAGTATATAATTGGCAGGTACTTGAGAACGGAGACTGGCGTGACATCAGTGAGGATGACCTGTTCTATGTATCAGGACAGGCTACCCGTGAACTGACCATCGACAGGGCTTATATAGATAAAGAGTTCCTAAGGGTGGTGGTTTGTCACAAGAATTACCCGGGCAAAACGGTTTCTGCCCATACCAAGATTTACAGATGGTACGGACAGTGGGATGAACGCGAGGTGATAACGAGAGGTAAGTTCATCCGCCCCGGTACGACAGAAATTGAGGTCCGTTGCTTTGTAGACACACCCAAAGGTGAAGTTGTATCTCCAGAGGAATACTTCGATATTACACACATCTTCACAACGAACGAGAAAGGTGCTGCACAAACGGTAATAGGCTATGGTGAATCTGTTGTGGTTCCTGCAAGCATTGTGGGAAAAGACCCGAATGTTATACCTGTCTTCGGTTGTGACGTGAAGGAGAAGACGGCTCTCCGTGCCTGTACCATCAACGGACAGCAGGTGACTGTCAATGGACTGATAATGACAATGAGTGTTCCTAATGAATGATAAGATATGAGTAAACCACGCTTTTTTATGGTGCCTGCAGAGGTGGCAGACACGATTGTAAGCCGTCGTTTGAGACGGTCATGGGTGGATGAACAAGGGACAACACAAGTCCTCTTGTCTTCCAAAGATCTGTTTGCATACGGCATCAGTCAGGCTATTGCAGAAGGTGCTGTAGAGATTGAAGATACACAGGTTCGTGATATAATTGATTCCATTAAAATAAATGATAAAGTATGAATAAGATAAGTGCTATTGATGCCCTGGAGGCTATCGTGGATGGTGATACCATCGTTCCTGGTATGAATTTTGTCTTGCCGTCTGGAGTAGGAAAGACTCAGTATTACAATCCGTCAACAAAGGCTTGTACGCCTGACTATACCAAGTCGGCTAACCAAATCGTCCTTTATCCTTATTGCTACTCGAGTAATACCGGAAAGTTTTTAGTGCCGAGTAGTGAACAAATGATGTGGTATCTGAATGATCCGGATTCTTCCACTGCACAGATTTTGGTGTCTAAAGGTGGTGCTGTCGCTAGTAAGTATGCCGACATGTTTGAATTGACCACTTACACAGTCAACAACCAGACTTTTCCAGCTCTCAAGGTTATCGGTAATCTCGCTTCTGCTGACAACCTCAACGATGTGATCATCTACTTCAAGTCTAAATTTGGCGATATGGAAATCACGTGCCATGGCGATATTGCTGTCAAAGAGAGTGTCGGAAATATGTTTGACATCTTGATAAACAGCATCAACGAGGATGGCATCAGTGATACCGTCATTGACAACAACAGTGAAACTTTGACTCTGACCGCTTCATTGCAAGACAGTGGGGCTGATGTGGCGGCAACAGGGGCGTGGTCATGGATGCGTGCTACAGCTACGGGACTTGTTGCTGTCACTCACGTGGCTGGTGTGACGGAACTCAGCAACAGCAACAAAACTCTGAAACTGTACGATGGTGCCATAGAGGGTACAGAGGAATATTTTGTAGTGGTCACTCATAACGGTACCACTTACCGCAAAGGTATCCAGGTATGTGATACACACGACCCCTATTATATCAATATCGGACGGTCACAGGCTGGCAACCTCGTCAAGCAGGATGAAACGGTGACTTATACGCCACAGGTGTTGGCTCGCTCTTCACGTACCATCCAGAGTGGATGGGAGTTCTCGTTTACCCTTCGGGATAATGAGGGTAATACCATCCGTTCCGGCTCGAACGTGACCACGTTTGCCGTAACTGGTGAAGAGGTTCACGAATACGGCGGTATCAATATCCATATTTCAGCAAGTAAATCATAAAGTATGGGATGGTTGTCTATTTTTGATTCGCTGATTCCCATGCCTAAAGATGGGGAACCAGGACCTACGGGGCCAGCGGGGCAAAATGCTCAGATGTATGTGCTGACGATTACGTCTGCTATACTACGAGTGCTTCCTAAAAATGATGGAGGAGAACGGTTGATAGAAGAATATATAGCGGGGAAATTGGAATATGTTGATGGGAACTCTCGCTCCGCAGTGAATCTGTCTACCAGACGTGACATCTCTATTCAGGTGATTTTTGACAATAAGACAGAAGGGTATTACATCACAGGGATAGATGGTTATGGCCAAAGGAATCTCGACGGAACTTGGAATGATTCAGGACTGTTCACAGACAGTGTGTATGGTGGAGAAACCATTGGCAAACCGAAATATATTAGGGTATGGGTGTGGACTCGAGATGCTGACGACAACCTTATTACATTAGCTGAAACAACTGTGCCGCTGATTGTAGAGGGTGAAACAGGTGCCAAAGGTGATGATTCTGTTTCTTACGCTATTCTGACAGACAGAGACCACCTCAGAGTTGTGGATGAAGATGTGCAGATACGCATACTTATAACAACTGGCAAATCTGCTGTTGATGTCGGACTTCACACGGCCAAGGAAACCTACGGGCTGACAATGACAGCACTCCTAGGTGGTAAAGAAATCAGTCATTTGGTGGAGACTGTGGATGATGGGGACAGTCAGATATATGGTTTCTCTCCCAAATTGGGACAGATGCTGGATATGAAGCTGTGGAAGAGCAACCAGCTTGTCGCACGCAAGACAATGTACGTCACTTCGGATGGAGTCCTTGGAAAACTTATCTATCCAGCTGGCAAATATTCGGCTACCGAGACCTATAAATCCACAACCAAGTCTGCACCGATGGTGGAACTGGACGGACTCTTTTATTATCTGGAAGCTACAACTTCCGTCAAAGGAGTCAATCCGGCTACAGACGTGGCGAACAAAGGTGGAAACTGGGCACTTATGGACACCATCAAGGCTCAGTTCGTAGAAATTCTGATGGCGAACTTTGCTAAACTAGCCTCTGCGGTATTTTCCGGAGACTATATGCTTTCTCAGTACGGTATAGACAGTAACGGAAACATTTCCAAGGATTATCAGAAATTCGCCGAGGGAACTTTCACTCCGAACCTCTTGATTGATTTCCTGAACGGTTCAATTCGATGCCGAAAGGCCGAAGTGGAGGGTGTAGTCAAAGCTAAACATTTTCATGTCGTTTTCTCCAATTTTTCTTATCCTGAAGAATTGGATGGGACTATCAATATAGAACAGCATGGTACTAATCTGCTGTTGGATTCGTCTTGCGATATTACTGTGTATCCAAATAGAGAACTGCTTTTGCCGTATGCGGATGCTTACCCTGGTTTGTTATTGTATCTGTATGTGCCGGTTTCTGCTTCAAGGACTGGCATGGCCGCCAAATTGAGATATAACAACGGAATAATGGACGGTAGCGGTTGGAATAGCTCTCTATATACAACTTACACTATTGAGGGTGGATACCATCAGTTACTTGCAGTTGGTAGTCAGTGGATTGTTTTGCCTCCCGTATTGGGTTCATTAGAATGATTTTATCAAATATATTATGTCAGAAAAAATTGATTTGGCAACTCTAAGTGAGTTGGAGGCTGTAAGCAGCCAAGATGTGATTTTGGGTTATTCCAAATCGGGTAAGAAGTTCGGTTTCGTGCCGGTTAGTTTTGTAACGAACGATGGTTATGCATGCCGCCGATGGGACATGACAAAAAGTAGCCCGGTGGGTGAAGCGGTCGGTAATATCGACTACCTCCGCGAACTGCCTTCATTGTTAGGACTCGGATGTTATCTGGTGGACAAGAACCATGGACGGCGCAAACTTGACCCTACGAACCACTACAAGTTTGCAACGGGTGAGGCGGCAGCTCTCGACGGCAGCATGGGTGATTACATGTGGGGATGGGCGACGAAGTGGTATTATGCCTGGTGGACAGAAGGTAACTACTATTACGAGGCTGCAAGTCTGAAGCCTATTCCCGGACGGATGAACTATTGCATCCCTGTGGCATCGACAAGTGCATTGGGCGTATCTGTCGTTGACCGTGAAAACCTCGAACTTGTCAGTGTGGTAAGTAATGCGGCCAAATATCGAGGTGGCAACAACGATGCGACCAAAGATGGGGCTTACAATACGCTTCTGGCTCGTGCAGCTACAAGCCTTGATGCTGCAACATTTGGTAGTTACGCCCGTAAAAAAGGTGACGGTTGGGAGGCGTATTGGTATGCTCATTCGGCCGTGATAGGAATCTTGTTCAGACTTATTTTCGGTACCCGTAATGTACAAGCAGCCTACAATGCAAATAAAGATTCCAACGGGTTGTATCAAGGTGGATTCGGTTCCGGCGTGACTAATATCAACGATACGGCATGGAATGAACAGTTCGGCCATTACCCATTCCTGCCGACAACTGTAGGCATTGAATTGGCAGACAGATGTGGCCTGTCAGTGTGGCCTGTTGAAGCCGGTGATGGTTCCACTTTTGCCACTGTGAATGTTCCTGTGTTTTTTGGACTGAAGAATTTTTACGGATACTTGGGACGTCTCGGACGTGGTGAACTCATCAACAAAACCGAAGGGGGTGGGGGTGATATTTATGTGGTTCCTCGCTTGCACACCAGTTATTCAATGAACAGCTTGACAGGCTTGCAAAAAGTTGCTTCCATTCCCGCTGCTGCGGAAGCAAAAGTTTGGGAGAGTATCCAACAGATTTCAATGCAGAACTTGTGTCATGCGCCAACAGTTTCTGGCACTCCGGCAACTACTTCGACTTATTATTGCGACAGCTTTTACAACGATAATGCCGTCTCCGGGCTCCGCGTGCCTTATCGCGGTGGCTATGGTAGCTTTGGTGCTTATGCTGGCTTGGAGTACTTCTTTGCGCACTATGGTGTCTCGTATGCCTATGCGCTCTATGGTTCGCCCCTCTGCGAAGCAGAAGAAGACTGGGACACAACGCCTTTCTTGGTGGCCGATTGATAACGGAGGGTGCAGAGTGAACGGAGGGTACATGAGTGTCCTTCAGGACACAAAGCACCCAAGGTGCGAAGCACCGCATAAGCCCCGTTAGGGGCTGGGGTATGAAGCGTTCTTTGACTTTTTTCCATAATTCAATATTATTGTGTAATTTTGCAGCGGATTTCTTCTCGGAATCTCGGTTGTTGTCTCTACATGTGAGCCGTCTCCGGGCTCCGCGTGCCTTATCGCGGTGGCAATGGTAACAATGGTGCTAATGCTGGCTTGGAGTACTTCAATGCGAACAATGGTGTCTCGAATGCCAATGCGCACAAT
>JAFWYQ010000083.1 GCA_017517605.1 Bacteroidaceae bacterium | reverse complement strand
GTCGGCAACCAACTTGGCACCGATGGATACACGTGGCTTGTCCTTGCGGTCCTGACGTGCCCAGCCGAAGTAAGGGATAACGGCGATGATGCTCTTGGCGGAAGCTCTCTTGGCTGCGTCAATCATCAGCAGGAGTTCCATCAAGTTGTCAGAGTTAGGGAAAGTGGATTGTACCAGGAATACGTGCGAACCTCTCACGGATTCTTCGAACGAAACAGCGAATTCACCATCAGCAAAGTGAGTGATGATCATGTTTCCCAATTCGCAATCAAGGCTTTTGCAGATTTTCTCTGCCAAGTATTTCGACTTTGTGCCCGAAAATACTTTAAAAGGAGATGTAGTGCTCATTATATTTATTAATAGAATAAGATTATACGGTTTATACTATTTGCAAAGTTACATATTATAATTAGAATAAAAAACTAATCTATCAGCTTTTTCAGCTTCTTGAAATGCTCGATCACCAGGTCGAAGTCCCTGTCCATACAGGAGTCGAACTTGTTCCATAAGGCTCCCATGATGGCTGCTCCTCCGAATCCATAGCTTTTCACCTGACGGATATTGTCCACATCGATGCCTCCCAAGGCGATGACTTTCTTGTCGATGATGCCCGCCTTGTGTGCCTTTCGGATTTCCTCCGGGGTATAGTTGGCATGATAGTCTTTTTTTGAAATGGAATCGAATACGGGGCTGAGGAATACATAGTCACAATTCTTCTTGTGCTCCTTGACCTCTTCCAGCGAGTGGCACGAGCGGCTGATGTGTCCTTTGTAGTTGCCCGGTAAGTGCGGATTACGGCTGTTCAGATGGACGCCTTTCAGCTTGAACTCATCTTTCAGGTAGAAGTGTCCATGTACCACTATGCGCTTATGGTATTGCTCAGGGATGAGTGTAAGCAAACGTTCGGCATAGATGGGTGCCGTATCGGGCTTGCGCAGATGCAATAAATCCAGCCCTTCTTCAAAAAGGGCCGTGATTATCTTGTCTTCCTCCACGAAATAGGTGGGCGGTGTTATCAGAATCAGTTTCATACCTTCAGTCAATAATAGGACAAAGATAGCAATCTGTTTGCTAATTTCCTACGATTTTGGGTACAAAGGTACGAAAAAATGTCGGGCTTACCTAAAATATATGTCTTGAATTGTCATCCAGAGCGAAGCGAAGGATCTCGATAGCGCCCGAATGGGTGTTACCGAGATTCTTCCTCCCTCCGGTCGTCTGAATGACATGGGCGGAGGGAGAGGGAGAAATATAAGCGATGAAGAGAGATTTTACATGCGGTTTTCCACGACTTTCCAATCGATGATTTTCCAGAGATTGGCCAAGTGGTCAGTTCGTCGGTTTTGGTAATCCAAATAGTAGGCATGTTCCCACACGTCGAAGCCCAGGAGGGGTTTCATGCCTTGACGGAGAGGGTTTCCGCCATTGGCTTCTTTCACAATGACCAGCTTTCCTTCCTTGTTCAGGGCGAGCCACACCCATCCCGAGCCGAAGAGGGCAGTGGAGGCTTTGGTCATTTCGTCCTTGAAGTTCTCGAAATTGCCGAAGTCACGCTTGATGGCTTCCGCAAGCTTTCCCTCGGGCACGTGGCGTTCGGGATTGGGGGTGAACTGAAGGAAATAGAGGGTGTGGTTGAGTACCTGTCCGGCATTGTTGAAGATGGCTCCGTCCGGTGCTACGGACACGATTTCTTCCACCGTCTTTCCCTCGAAGGGTGTACCCTGTACGAGTGCGTTGAGGTTGTTCACATACGTCTGCAGGTGCTTGCCGTAGTGGTAGTCGATGGTTTCCTCACTGATGGCAGGAGCCAAAGCGTTCTTGGGGTAGGGCAGCATGGGCATGTTATAAGTCATAATCAATGAAATGATAGAGGTTAGCAATATGTTCATTTTGTTTCCGTTTTTAATTTTAACATTATTCGGGGCGGATTGTTCGGGATGCCTGCAATTTTTTTTATCTTTGCGGTTTTAAATCCCCCTTGTGAAGGGGGCTAGGGGGATGTTCCTTTGGATATGCTATATGGAGATACTCTGCGGATGGAACATCCCCCTGCCCCCCTTCGCAAGGGGGAGGGAATGATAAAGAGAAAAACAATGAACAACAACTATTTGGACGAATTGAACGACAGCCAACGGGCAGCGGTGCTTTACAACGACGGCCCTTCGCTGGTGATAGCCGGGGCAGGCTCGGGAAAGACACGTGTACTTACTTATAAGATAGCCCACTTGATGAACGAGGGTTACGACCCTTGGAGTATCTTGGCTTTGACTTTTACCAACAAGGCGGCCCGCGAGATGAAGGAACGCATCAGCCGGCAAGTGGGCGACCGGGCACGCTATCTATGGATGGGCACTTTCCACTCCATCTTCTCGCGCATACTCCGCATCGAGGCACAGGCCATCGGCTTCACGTCCAATTTCACCATCTACGATGCTTCCGACTCGAAAAGCCTCCTGAAGAGTATCATCAAGGAAATGCAGCTCGACGACAAGACTTACAAGCCCGGCAGTATCCAAAGCCGTATCAGCAACGCCAAGAACCATTTGGTGATGCCCGATGCGTATGCCTCGAATCCCGAGGTTGCCAAGGCAGACATGGATGCCAAGGTGCCTGCTACCCGTGACATTTACCGCCGCTATTGGGAAAGATGCAGACAGAGTGATGCCATGGATTTCGATGACCTGCTGGTGTACACCTATGTCCTTTTCCGTGACCATCCCGAGATTCGTCAGAAGTATGCCCGGCAGTTCCGCTATGTGCTGGTGGACGAGTATCAGGACACCAACTTTGCCCAGCACAGCATCGTGCTGCAGCTCACGGAGGAGAACCAACGGGTGTGCGTGGTGGGCGACGATGCCCAGAGCATCTATTCCTTCCGTGGGGCGAACATCGACAATATCCTGAAGTTCACCAAGGTTTACAAAGGGGCGAAGCTTTTCAAGCTTGAGCAAAACTACCGCTCCACACAAACCATCGTGCAGGCAGCCAATAGCCTGATAGAAAAGAACCGCGAACAGATTCGTAAGGAAGTGTACTCGGAAAAGGCCAAGGGCGAGCCTATCGGGGTGTTCAGTGCCTATAGTGATGTGGAGGAGGGAGAGATTGTGGCGAATACCATCCGCCGGATGCACTCCCGCGAGGATTATGGCTATGATGACTTTGCCATCCTCTATCGCACCAATGCCCAGAGCCGTATCTTCGAGGAGGCACTCCGCAAGCGGAGCATGCCTTATAAAATCTACGGAGGATTGTCCTTTTATCAGCGCAAGGAAATCAAGGATGTGATAGCCTACTTCCGCCTGGCGGTGAATCCCAACGACGAGGAGGCTTTCAAGCGTGTCATCAATTATCCGGCACGCGGCATCGGCGATACGACATTGGGCAAGATTGTGGATGCGGCCAATATGCATGGGGTAAGCTTATGGAAGGTCATTGGAGAGCCGTTGGCGTATGGGCTTTCTATAAATAAAGGTACGCACACCAAGCTTCAGGGCTTCCGTGAACTTGTAGAATTGTTTATCCGCGATGCGCAGGAAAAGGATGCAGCCGAAGTGGGAAGTGCCATCGTGCGTCAGTCGGGCATCATGAATGACATCTATCAAGACCGTACGCCCGAAAATCTGAGCCGGCAGGAGAACATCGAGGAACTGGTGAACGGGATGCACGATTTTGTGGCCACCCGGCAGGAGGAAGACAACCCTCACGTGGCGCTCACCGACTATTTGGCGGAGGTGTCCTTGCTCACCGATCAGGACAGCGACAAGGAGGGAGACGGTGCCAAGGTGACATTGATGACCATTCATTCGGCCAAGGGGCTGGAGTTCAAGAATGTGTTTGTGGTAGGCCTGGAGGAGAATCTTTTCCCGAGTCCGATGAGCATGGATTCCATGCGTGGCTTGGAGGAAGAACGGCGCTTGTTTTATGTAGCGATGACCCGTGCCGAGGAGCATTGCTTCCTGTCGTTTGCCAAAACCCGTTTCAAGTTCGGCAAGACGGAGTTCAGTTCGCCCAGCCGCTTCCTGAAGGATATAGATGTACGTTTCCTGAACGTGCCGCAAGAAGAGCAGATGGTACGCAAGGTGGACGAAGGGGCTTCCCGTTTCCGTTCTCAAATGTCTTCGCAGGGTGCGCCACGAAGTGGATTTGTCACCCGTTCGCAGTCGCTCATTGACCGTTATGCGGAACGCTCTTCAGTGCCGTCCGCTCCTCCTGCACAGGAAGAACGCCGATTCAAGAAAGTGTCGAGCATAGCGTCTTCCCGTCCGGCAGCTTCCCCCATGGCAGGTGGCCTGCAGGCCGGCAATGTGATTGAGCACGAACGCTTCGGCATCGGCGATGTGGTGAGTGTTGTGGGCACGGGCGACAATTGCAAGGCTACGGTGAGATTCAGAAATGCGGGCGAAAAGCAACTGCTGCTGAAGTTTGCACGCTTCAAGGTGATAGGGTGAGTCGTAACTTCCCCCTTGTGAAGGGGGACGGGCGAAGCCTAAGGGGGATGTTCCTTAGGACTTGCCATCAGGAAGGGGATGTGTGCTGTATGTTTTCCCCGCGAATGGAACATCCCCCTGCCCCCTTCGCAAGGGGGAGGTGGGGAGATGCCACAAAAAAAAGAGAACCATTCCCTAAAGAATGACTCTCTCTCTTAACGAGCGGAAAACGAGGCTCGAACTCGCGACCCTAACCTTGGCAAGGTTATGCTCTACCAACTGAGCTATTTCCGCAAAAGTGGTGAAGGAAATGAGACTCGAACTCACACG
>JAFWYQ010000011.1 GCA_017517605.1 Bacteroidaceae bacterium | reverse complement strand
GGTCGTCCTTCTCTTGACAAAGTTGGGGTACTCCGTCATCTTCGGAGGCAACAATCATGGAACGGAATTTGTAGATGGTGAACGGTTTGCCTTTATATCCCATGCGCTCTTGTTTGAATATGCCTCCTGTTCCGTCCTCTATTTTGATGGCGCACCATATAATCAGAAAGAACGGGGACAGGAGTACCATTCCAAGGAATGATACGACAATATCAATGAGGCGCTTTATACAACGCGCTGTTGGCGACATGGCATCTTTATACATTGTGTGTATCGTTTACTTCGTTAACAGTTCTTGATGTTCCTTGTATTATAACTTGCTTTTTGTCGATATATTATATGGGCATTGTGCATTTCTTCTGCAAAATAAATGTTTTTTTGCGAAAAAACGTCCAAGAATACAATATTTTTTTTCTTTTGCAGTTATTACGTAAAAAGAAGATAGCGAATGAATCTGAATGTTGTTTTGTATATTGCCGCAATTGTCATTAGCATGATTGTTGGATTGGTTGTTATCCCTCAAGTGCTTCGGCTTTGCAAAAAGAGAGGGCTATATGATTTGCCCAATGAAAGGAAAGTACATAGTAATGCCATTCCTCGATTGGGAGGTGTGTCTTTTGTTCCCGCATTGGTTATATCTGTCGGGTGCTTGATTGGATTGATGAATCCATTAGCCCAAGGTTTTCGTTTTGATACGTGGGTGGTTTTGCTGCTGTGCGGTTTGATGATTATGTATTTGATTGGCTTGGCTGATGATTTGGTGGGTATTTCAGCACAGGGTAAATTCTTGGTACAGATACTATGTGGTGTGGCTTTCCCTTTATCCGGGTTGGTGATTAATAATCTGTATGGTTTTTGTGGAATATATGAATTGTCTGCATGGATTAGTTGGCCTTTGACGGTGTTTGTTGCTGTGTTTACCATGAATGCAGTGAATTTGATTGACGGAATTGATGGTTTGGCTGGATGTATATCATTGTTGGCAGCAATTATTTTTTGTTTCTTGTTTATTCATGCAGATTTGCCGGTATATGCACTTTGTTCTTTTGCATTGGTCGGTGCATTATTGGCCTTTTTACGATTTAATTTAGGTGGTGATGCTTCGAAAAATACAAAAATCTTTATGGGAGATACGGGCAGTTTGACGCTTGGGTATATTCTTACATTTTTTTGTATCAGGTATGCAATGGATGACACGGAAGTGATGCCATATCGTGAAAATTCTTTATTGGTGGCTTTTTCAATCTTGGCAGTTCCTGCAATGGATGTATTGCGCGTTGTATTGCTCCGCTTGCGTACACATGCTCCGTTATTTAAACCGGACAAGAATCATATTCACCATAAATTTATGCGTGCAGGATGTTCTCCAAAGTTTGCGTTGTTGCAAATTATGAGTATAGCTTTGGGATTTTGTGTTTTGAATTTTTGTTTGATGCGGATTATACCGTCAAGTTTAGTGGTGCTGATCGATGTGATATGCTGGGTGGTACTGCATTTGTTCCTTGATTACAGAATACAGAAAGCTACAGGCCAGCCAAATACTTTTTGGGGCAAAAAATAAAGATAGGAGGCGCATAATGAATATTACGGCAGGGATAATTTTATTCGCATCTTCTAATCCTGCTATAAATAGTTCATTTGCGCCCTTTTTTGTGAGATTCCTTGCTTCTTTAGAATTTCTTGAAGGTCAGTTCGCGATGTTCTGAGCGAAGTATCATTTCATCGGCGTTCAGTTTCTTGATAGCGTAGCGCGAAGTGGTGCCAACAAGGTAGAAGGGGGCAAGATCTTCAGAAGTGGCAACTATACTTTCATTTTGAAATACGCGGAAACTGTGTAAAATCAGCGAGTCTTCTGTGTGAATGAATCGTCCGATGTGCTGTTTGTGCTTAGGCGCATCGGGTTGGTTGTTTCTGTACAGACGTTTTACACTGATAAGATTTTGTTGAATGGAGTAGTAAACGCACTGCTCCTTGACATTTTCAACAGAGTTATTCGCCAACGTTTCTACTGTACGCAGATGCCACATGCCGTCGAGGTCGCCGTTGGTGTCATAATTGCCACAAGAGGTTGCCCATGCAAGCGTGCAGACGGCAAGGATGCTGTATATATTTTTTTTCATACGCTTTTCATTCGTTAACGGGTGAGTATTCCACATTTGCTCACGGTGAGCATACCGCCGAAGTTGTTTCCAATAAGGGTGTTGCCATGGTCATACGCTGCTGAGGCTTTGAACTGCCATCCGTCCCATTGGGTGGGAGCGTAAGACACTTCTAACAAGGCTGAGGTCTGCTCTTCGGTGTCGATGAGGGGCATGGCATAACTTCCCCAGTGTTTGCTATGTGACACCAACAGACGATAGTCGAGTCCATCAGCTGGTGAGCCGCAAATACCGAAGTGGTGGGATTGTACGCGATTGTAATAGAACTTGAGACTCCCTGCTGTATTGTGGAAAAAGTTTGGATGGTTTCGTTGGTTGTAAATAGGTGAAAGCAAGAAGGGAGACCCCATACTCATGCCCCAATGTTGCCATCCGGTGTATAATGTATGGTTGTAATAATCGTCGATGGCACTGATTTGGTCGGAGATTTCGGGTGTATGGTCGTGGTAGATTGCACCTGATTGTTCTTTGGTACTGAAGTATTCATATACAACTTGCGACACATAAGGGTTTTGAGGTAATTCAATTTCTAATCCGTAAAGTCCATCTTTCCAATAATACCCAGAAGGTATAATGGGAGGTATGTAAGAGCTGATGCCATCGTCTCCGAAGTTATCGACATATTCTTTCCATGAATATTCATCAATAATCATGGAGTGATCCTCGAACATGTGTTCGTAGTAGGCACGTATTTTCCAATCTCCCGGGTCGTAGGTAATTGAGAAGTGCCAGCTTCCGATGTGGTTGCCTGATGCATTGGCATAGCTTTCGCCATCGGATGTTTCTCCGTCGGTAGCATCGCCTCCCATGGGGATAAGGGCTTCAAAGAAATCCTTGATGCCACTACCCATTTTGAAATCTTTTGTTTTGATTCCTCCACCTTCACCTTTACGGTCGTACCATGTGACGTTGTAGGCATGTCCGCCGAATTGGGTGGCCATTTCGAGTGCTCCTTCAAAATAGAGGGGGAATTTCTCTTTGTTTCCAATCTTCATGTAGCCGGCTTTTACGTGATGAAGGGCATCCAAGGTGTAGCGTTGACCTGGGGCAACAAACTCGCGTTGCCAATTGTTGTCGGTGTATGCGCCATAGCCGAGGAAACCTTTGATATGCACCCAGTCGTTGGTGCCGGGGATGGTGACATATTCGGGAAGTTCGAAGCGTACTTGAGGGACTGGGCGAGCGTTGGTGCCGAAGATGAGGCCTCCGCTACTGAGTAGGGGATTCTTCAGCGCTGAAGGGCGCTCCTTACTACCGATACTCAGTTGCATTCCTTTCCAGGCGATATCGTAGTAGGCCTGTTGTACGATGAACGAGGAGGTGTGGTTGTAGGCTCCGGCCAGTTCAAGACCATATCCGTGTCGCCAGTTGCGGTCGCTGTCTTCTTTGGTAGAGCGGAAGATTCCTGCTTTCAGATAGCCACTATGGGTATCTGTAGAGAAAAGGCCGTGGCGGTTGGCCGTAAACCAGAAGGGAGCAAAGTCATCGCCATTGCTCCATAATACACTACTTTCAATGTTATAGTGTATGCCTTTGTGTAAGTCTTGTCCGAATGCATGGAAACTGCATAGCAACAAGGCGACAAGGCATAATGTATGTTTCATATTCTCTCTCTTATTCATAATAGCGTACAAAGATACAAAGAAGCCTTCAAATATGCACAAAAATAAAGCACGGATTGCATGGATTACACAGCTTTTTTCTTTTGGTTTGTGCCAAAATGTCTGTGTAATCCGCGTAATCCGCGCCTATATGGATTAGCTCAGCAGCGTGTTATCCCTTGATAGCAGCGATACCCGGGAGAACCTTACCTTCGATTGCTTCGAGCAGAGCACCACCACCAGTTGAGATGTATGATACTTGGTCGGCCATACCGAACTTGTTGATACAAGCTACAGAGTCACCACCACCGATGAGTGAGAATGCACCGTTGGCCGTTGCCTTGGCAATAGCTTCGGCGATAGCACGGCTACCTGCGGTGAAGTTGTCCATTTCGAATACACCGGCAGGACCATTCCACAGGATAGTCTTGGCGGGTTCGATAGCAGCGGCAAATGCCTTGCGGCTTTCGGGACCTGCATCGAGACCTTCGAAACCAGCGGGGATTGCACCGGCAGGACAGATCTGAGTGTTGCAATCGTTCTTGAAGTCGTCACCGGCAACGCAGTCGGTACCCAATACGAGGTTTACACCCTTTGCTTTGGCTTGCTCCATGATGCTGAGAGCGAGGTCGAGCTTGTCGTTTTCGCAGATAGAGTTACCAACTTCACCACCCATAGCTTTGGCGAAAGTGTAAGTCATACCACCGCAGAGGATGAGGTTGTCCACCTTGTCCATCAAGTTTTCGATGATACCAATCTTGGTAGATACCTTTGAACCACCCATGATGGCAGTGAAGGGACGCTTGATGTTGCTGAGGATGTTGTCAACGGCGGTTACTTCCTTCTCCATCAAGTAACCGAGCATCTTGTGGTCAGCGTCGAAGTAGTCGGCGATTACAGCAGTAGAAGCGTGCTTGCGGTGAGCAGTACCGAAAGCGTCATTCACGTAGCAGTCAGCATAGCTTGCCAATGTCTTGGCGAACTCCTTCTGGCTTGCCTTCATAGCCTTCTTAGCCTCTTCGTAAGCGGGATCTTCCTTGTCGATACCTACGGGCTTGCCCTCTTCCTCGCCATAGAAACGGAGGTTTTCGAGCAACAGCGCTTCACCGGGTTGCAAAGCAGCAGCAGCTTCAGCAGCCTTAGCGCAATCGGGAGCAAACTTAACGGCTACACCCAATCTCTCAGATACAGCGTCAACGATTTGGCTCAATGAGAACTTGGCATTCACTTTGCCTTTGGGCTTACCCATGTGTGACATGATGATAACGCTACCACCGTCTGCCAAAATCTTCTTCAAAGTGGGCAGAGCGCCGCGGATACGGGTGTCGTCAGTAATCTTACCATTTTCGTCCAGGGGTACGTTGAAGTCCACACGTACGATTGCCTTCTTACCGGCAAAGTTGAAATTGTCAATTGTCTGCATAATCTTTAAACTTTTAAGTTATTATTGTTTATGTATAATTTTCGGCTCTAAAACTTCTGCAAAGGTACTTCTTTATTCTTGAAGGAAGAAAGAAAACTTTCAATTAGTCAAACTTTTCTTGTTATTTAGAATCTTTTTGTTTTGCTTCGCGAAAGGTGTGTATCTTTTTGTAATGCTTACATAGCAAACGGATGCCGCACGCTTCGCATTTGGGACGTAAGGCCGTGCAGGTGTATCGGCCATGAAGGATGAGCCAATGATGTGCGGTGGCAATGATGCCTGTGGGGAAATATTTGACCAATTCCTTTTCTACAGCCAAGGGGGTGGTGTGCTTGTCTGTGACGAGGCCTATGCGATGGCTTACTCGGAAGACGTGTGTGTCGACGGGCATTGCATCGCGTCCCCACACGACGGCTTGCATCACGTTGGCCGTCTTGCGTCCTACACCCGGTAGCTTTACCAAATCGTCCAAGTTGTCGGGCACTTCGCCACCGTAGTCTGTCATCAGCATCTGTGCCATCCCTACAAGGTGTTTGGCCTTGTTGTTGGGATAAGAGACGCTGCGGATATATTCAAAGATTACTTCGGGAGTGCTTTCCGCCAAGGCTTCAGCGGTGGGATAGTCGTGGAAGAGGGCAGGGGTAATCATGTTCACCCGCTTGTCGGTGCATTGGGCGGAGAGGATAACGGCGACCAACAATTGGAAGGGAGTTTCGTAGTGAAGCTCTGTCTCCGCCACGGGCATTGCCTTTTGAAAGTAGGCGGTCACTTGGTCGTATAGCTCTTGTTTCCTCATTCTTTAAACTTTATTTAGAACACAAAGACACAGAGACACGGAGTTATTGTTTACGAATTCTACTATTAAAAAACTCTGTGTCTCTGTGCCTCTGTGTCCTGAAAATAATTAGTTTGCTGATTCAAATTCCTTCAAGAAACGGATGTCGTTTTCGGAGAACATGCGGAGGTCCTTCACCTGATACTTCAGGTTGGTGATACGCTCTACACCAAGTCCGAAGGCGTAGCCGCTATAAACCTTGCTGTCGATACCGCTGGCTTCGAGAACGTTGGGGTCGACCATACCGCAACCGAGGATTTCCACCCAACCGGTGTGCTTACAGAAGGCACATCCCTTACCACCGCAGATGTTGCAACTGATGTCCATTTCGGCAGAAGGCTCGGTGAAGGGGAAGTACGAGGGACGGAGACGGATTTTCGTCTCGTTGCCGAACATCTCCTTGGCAAAGAGCAGAAGTACCTGCTTCAGATCGGTGAACGATACATTCTTGTCGATATAGAGTCCTTCAATCTGGTGGAAGAAGCAATGTGCACGGTAGCTGATGGCCTCGTTGCGATATACGCGACCGGGACAAAGGATGCGGATGGGAGGTTCGGGGATGCTCTCCATGCCTCGCACCTGTACGCTACTGGTGTGGGTGCGGAGGATGATGTTCTTCGTCACATCCTCGGCATTCTGCTCGATGAAGAAGGTGTCCTGCATGTCGCGTGCGGGATGGTCGGCTGCAAAGTTCAGTTTGGTAAACACGTGCAGGTCGTCCTCCACTTCGGGACCTTCGGCGATGCTGAATCCCAAGCGGGCAAAGATGTCGATAATCTCGTTCTTCACGATGGAGAGCGGATGACGGGTTCCCAATCCGATGGGGTAGGCCGTGCGGGTAAGGTCGAGGTCGTTGGCACCGTTGTCCTGATTGGCAAAGTTCTCCTTCAGGGTATTGATGCGCTCCTGGGCCTTGTTCTTCAGCTCGTTCAACTTCATACCTACCTCTTTCTTCTGTTCGGCGGGCACGTTGCGGAAGTCGGCCATCAAGTCGTTGATGGCACCCTTCTTACTCAGGTATTTGATGCGCAATGCCTCCAATTCCTCGGCATTGTTGGCTTGCAAATTTTCAATTTCGGCAAGTAATTGCTCTATTTTTTCAATCATATATGGATAGTTGTTTGTTCATTTTTGCAAAAACGCCGCAAAGTTAACCATTAAAACCGAAAAAAGCGTTACTTTTGCGGATAAATTTGGAGTGAGCATGTTTTGTATGGATAAATCTCCGTTGTGGAAGGCCTTTACCTTACCCTTGGGATGAGGTAGGCTCAGGTGCCGGTTAAGGTGACCTTAAGCGTCGGTTAAGGTTCGTTCATCATTGGCGTGCGAAGAAATGGAAAAAATGAAAACGTTATTGTGGATATGTGTCGTAGCCGTTGCATGTGTTGCATGTGGAAGGCAGAAGGCGGAGGCTCCGGCGGCTCCACCTCCTGTAGTGCCTGTGGTTGACACGTTGGTGCAGGAAGGGGATTCGGATACACTTTTTTTCTCTCCCGTTGAGGAAAACTTTTTCTCAGGTGCGGACGGAATTTTTGAAGAGTTTCTCTATGAATTTGCTGCCGATACCTTGTTACAGATGCACCGCATACATTTCCCTTTACCTTATATAAATAATAAGGGGAAAGAGCTCCTGCTTGGCGAACAGGATTGGTCCTCTTCCAATCTGCTTTGTTTGACGGACATATACCACACCCTTTTTGAACACGATGCAGAGATGGATGCAGAGCGTGACACCGCTATGGCGAAGGTGGATTTGGAGTGCGTGGATATGCAAACGGGCATTGTGCGGACATTCCGTTTCGAGAAACAGGAGGGATGCTGGTATCTGCTTCGCGTTTGGGAGTCGGGGGTTAAATCCTATAAGCATCGCGACTTTTATGCCTTTTATCACCGTTTTGTGACTGATAGCCTTTATCAAAGCCGTCATGTGAACGACCCGATGACCTTCGTTACTGTAGACCCCGAGGACGATTTCAATATCATCGAAGCCAATATCGATATGGAGCAATGGTTCGCCTTTCATCCTTTGTCGCCCGAGCAATTGATGATAAATGTCGATTATGGTGTAAAGGCTACCCGTCGTCCGAATCGGAAAATATTGACCTGCAAGAGCTTGGGAGGAAACTTCAATACCACTTCGTATTTCCGTCGCATTGATGGCGAGTGGATGCTGACGAGGTTTGAGGATATGAGTAATTGAGGTTCAAAGTTCAAACTCATAACTCATAATTCATAACTCATAATTCATAACTCATAACTCATAATTAGAAAGAGTGAAACATTATACAAACCATTCATTGAAGGAACTTCATACATTCGGTATGGATGTGCGGGCGGCTCACTTGGTAGAGTATGCCTCGGTGGACGAATTGTGCGCATTGCTGGAAAAGTTGCGTGGCGAATGGAAGGAGCTTCCTTATCTGCATATAGGTGGGGGAAGCAATCTGCTCTTTGCCTCCGATTCGTATGCGGGTGTCATCCTCCATTCAGCCATTGTCGGCAAGGAGATTGTTCTTGAAGACGAGGAAACCGTCCACTTGCGCGTAGGTGCCGGTGTCGTATGGGACGATTTGGTGGCCTATTGCGTGTCGCAAGGATGGGGAGGTATGGAGAACCTCTCCCTTATACCTGGCGAAGTGGGAGCCAGTGCCGTGCAGAATATCGGTGCATACGGTGTGGAAGCCAAGGACTTGATTGTTTCGGTAGCGACCATCGAGGTGGCTACGGGCAATGTGCGCACATTCACTTGCGACGAGTGTGCATACGGCTATCGTCAAAGTATCTTCAAGGGCGAGTTGAAGGGTAAGTATATTGTCACTCATGTCACCTATCGTTTGCAGAAGCATCCCGTCTATCATTTGGATTACGGCAATATCCGTGCCGAACTTGAACGCATGGGTGGAGAGGTGTCGTTGGAGAGTGTCCGCCGGGCCGTCATCTCCATTCGCGAAAGCAAATTGCCCGACCCTAAGGTGACGGGTAATGCCGGTAGTTTCTTCATGAATCCCGTTGTGCCTCGCGGAGTGATGGAGCACATTCGTCAGGATTATCCTCACATGCCTTTCTACGAAGTGGATGCTGAGCACGTAAAAATCCCTGCCGGATGGATGATTGAACAATGCGGGTGGAAAGGCCGTGCCATGGGACGTGTCGCCGTGCACGACAAGCAGGCCCTTGTGCTTGTCAACTTGGGTGGAGCTACCGGAGACGAAGTGATGGCGCTGAGCGATGCTGTCCGTAGTGATGTAAAGGAGAAGTTTGGCATAGATATTCATCCAGAAGTGAATTTTATACAATGAAAATAACTATACTCGGTAGTGGTACTTCCACAGGAGTACCTCAGATAGGTTGTCAGTGCAAGGTTTGCACTTCGGCTGACCCTCGTGACCGACGCTTGCGTGCTTCGGCCATGGTGGAGGTGGATGGTGTGCGCATCTTGATTGATTGTGGCCCTGACTTCCGTGAACAGATGATTCGATACGATGACTTCCGTCCCATCGATGGCGTGTTGCTCACTCACGAACATTACGACCACGTAGGAGGGGTGGACGACCTCCGTCCCTATTGCGCATTCGGCGACATTACCCTACATGGCGATTCGTTGACATTGAACGACATCCGCACCCGAATGCCCTATTGCTTCCGCGAGAACCTTTATCCAGGAGTGCCTCGCATAAATCTGAACGAAATCATTCCTCACGTACCTATATATATAAAAGGTATAGAGGTGATTCCTCTGCAGGTGATGCATGGCCGTTTGCCCATCCTTGGCTATCGAATCGGGCGTTTGGCCTATATTACCGACTTGAAGACGCTTCCCGAGGAAGAGTGGAAATATCTCCAAAATGTAGATTGCTTGATCGTGAATGCGTTGCGTATTCAACCCCACGATACCCATCAAAGCCTTGATGATGCTTTGCAGATGGCAGCCCGTGTGGAAGCCAAGCAGACGTGGTTTGTCCACATGAGCCATCAGATAGGGCTTCATGCTGAGGTGGAAAAGGTGTTGCCTCCTACCATACACTTGGCTTACGACGGCCTTCAGATACAGGTGTGAGGCCATATATCAGAAAAAGTTAGAGAGAAGAAACATTTGGAAAAGGATTTGTGACATGGAAGGATGGCGTCATTCTCCTTTCTTCGTATTTTTGCGGTTGAAATCATTTAAACCTTAATTCCGCAACACTTTGATTTAACTTTATTTATAAGTTCCTGAGCAACAAAAAGTTGCTCAGGATTTTGCCATGTCAGATTTTTCACTTATCTTAGTGTTGCAAATCAAAACAAGCGTAAATCGTAACAAGACATG
>JAFWYQ010000010.1 GCA_017517605.1 Bacteroidaceae bacterium | reverse complement strand
GTTATCGGCTCTTCGAGCCTAGGAGTTAGAGCCAATAGTTTAGCAAATTATGTGAGCAACGCATTTGGCTTTAACTCCTTTAACTCCTAGCGAAGCGATAACTCCTTTAACTCCTGATAGTTGAACTTGCGAAACTTAAATTGATTATCAGTTATTTATGACGATAAAAAAATAGAAAAAAACCAAAAAACTCAAGAACTCAAAAACTATGCTACTACATTACCTGAGCCTCGCATGGCAGCAACTGGAAAAGTACCGCCTGCAATCATTGGTCAGCATCGTGGGATTGGGCATCGGCTTTGCCTGCTTCGCCTTGACGATGTTATGGATTCGTTACGAACGGACATTCGACACACAGCATCCCGAGGCGGACAGGCTGTATGTGGTGTATGATAAAAAGGATTATCATGTGTGCGAACCGTTAGGCGATTACTTGGCAGAAAATCTGCCTGAAGTAAAAGCGGCAACGAGAATCTATAGTGGAGCATCATCCATTCTGAACGATGGTGTGAAGCATGATGTAAAGGAAATCCACTGCGACAGTACCTTCTTGAACATGATGGGCATCTGCGTGGTAGCGGGCAATGCAGACTTCTGGATGCATCAGGATCAATACGCCGTTACCGAAGAGTTTGCTGCCAAAATGTGGGGGGCTGAGAATCCTGTGGGGAAAATTTTTACGTTTGCCGGTGGTAATAATCATGAATATACAGTCACTGCCGTGGTGAAGGGATATGGAACGCATACCAATTTTCCGTTTGACATTCTCTCTGGCCATCGATACGAGACTTCATGGTATAGCAAACTGGGAGTTGCCCTCGTACACTTGTGGCCAAACGTGGATGGCAAGGCATTCATAGCCAAGATGGACACCCTTGTAGTAAAAGTTCCTGAAATAAAGAGGGAATTTGACTACGACGGCTTACGTGCCGTCCCCTTGAGCGAATACCGACAGGTGCTCAGCGATTCGGGACAAATAGGTTCATTAAGTGCTGCTACAGGACTTGTCCAATTCCGCCACATCCGTTTGGTGGGGCTGGCCGGTGCATTGATTATCCTCTCTGCTTTGCTCAACTACCTGACAATGTTCCTCAACCGCATCTTTATCCGCCAACGCGAGATGGTGCTGCGCTCGGTGTTCGGTGCCACCAAGCGCGACTTGATGACCATGCTCTTTACGGAGTACGTGCTTCTGTTGGTCATTGCCTTGGGAGTGGGTTTGTTCCTTATGGAGGCGATATTGCCTTGGTTCTTCGACATCACCGGCATTACCTCTACGCGCCAATCCCTCTATGTCGAGGCTGGCATCTACTCGGGCGTAGTGATGCTGTTGGGATTCCTGTTGTCAGCTCCGGCCATCAACTACTTCCGCCGCAAGGCGGCGCAACACACCTTGCAGGGACGCGGTGCACAACACATCTACCAGAACTTCCGCAAGGTGAGTGTGGTGGTGCAACTCATCATTGGCCTTGGCTTCACCTTCTGCACGGTGGTGATGATGCTCCAGTTGGAGAAGCTCCGCCACACCGACCCGGGTTTCCAACGCGAGAACATGGCGGTACTCAGCATCTATAACACAGACGACCGCCAAGCCTTTGCGCAACATCTCAACGAAATGCCCGAAGTGAAAGAGTGGCACGAGGGCTATTCGCTCTTCCCCAAAACGGGTATGATAGGCTTTGGCTTGAAGGTTGAGGGCGAAGATAAAAGAGTATCCGCCTGCATGGTGCTTGGTGCCAAGGATTATCAGGAGTTCTACGGCCTGAAGTTAAAGGAAGGCCGTTGGCTGGAGGAGGGTGACAAGGAGGCTGCCGTTGTGACCGAAGCCACCGTAAGAGAGATGGGCGTGGAGAATCCCATAGGGAGACGATTATTGTCTCATGCCGATATGAGCTATACCATCGTAGGTGTGACAGAGGACATCTATTACCGGGGGCCGACGGACAAGTCGGAGCCGCACGTGTTCTGTAACGATTTGGGTGGAAGCCGTTATGGCAACAATCCTTACCTGATTAAGTATCACCCCGGTACATGGCCAAGCCTTCGCAAGAAAATTACGGACTGGTTGGAGAATAAAGATGCAAGCATTAGTGCATACCGATTGTACAATTGCGAAGAGGAGTTCGACAAGATGATTCTCTCCGAACTGACGCTGCGCAAGCTGATGGCGAGTGTGTCGGCGGTGTGCATCCTCATTTCGCTCTTCGGTATCTGGTCGATGATTATGCTCAATTGCGAGCAGCGGCGCAAGGAGATTGCCGTGCGCAAGGTGTATGGAGCCACGGTGGGCGACATCCTCCGCCAGTTTGCCATCGAATATGGCCTATTGCTTGTCGTTGCCGCGGCCATTGCCTTCTCCGTGGGCTATGTCTGCATGAAACCGTGGGTGGAGCAGTTCAACTACCAGATAACCTTTGCCTGGTGGATTTTCGCCTCCATCTTCGTGGGTGCCACCTTGCTTGTGGCACTCTGCGTGGGTTGGCGCGTGTGGCGCTCAGCCAAGGCCCGTCCGGCAGAGGAGATTTGCAAGGGATGAAAGCCCCTCCCTCAATCCCCCTTAAGGGCGGAAGTTCAAAAGCCTAACCCACCCTGTGAGGGAGGGAAGTAAATGACATTGTGTGTAAACGAGAAACTTCCAAGAATAACCTCCAAAGAAAGAGTATTCTACTCTGTTTGCTGTCTGCAAACAGCAAATAAAGCACAAAAATGCTGTCTGCAAACAGCAAAAAACCAAAAAAACGGAGGAAAACATCTGTTTCTGGATGAAGTGCACAAGTATCCCAATTGGAGCCGGGAGATTAAAGAAATATATGATTTCTATCCCGACTTAAGGATGGTAATAAGTGCTTCTTCGCTTCTTGATCTACTGAAGGGAGATGCTGATCTCTCGCGTCGGTGTATTCCGTACAACTTACAGGGATTGTCTTTTAGAGAGTTCCTACAGTTCTATAAAGGAATAGAGATACCTATTTTCTCTTTGGAAGAGGTATTGACACAACCACAAGAATTGTGTAGCCGCGTGAACGGGGTGTGCAAGCCGATTCCCTTGTTCAAGGAATATTTGAGATATGGTTACTACCCGTTCTACTTGAAGAATCAGACAGATTACTATACAAGCATCGAGCAAGTAGTCAATCTGATAGTTGAGACAGAACTTCCCCAACTGTGTGGAGTAAACACTGCCAACATCCGTAAGTTGAAAGCACTGATTGAGGTTATCTCCACTTCTGTACCATTTGAAGTGGACATCACCAAAATGGCAACGGTCATCGGAGTTCACAGAAACACGGTGATTGAGTACCTGAACCACTTGGAAAATGCCCAGCTCATGCATTTGCTGTATGCCGACATCAAATCTGTCAAGAAGATGCAAAAACCCGACAAGATTTTCTTGGAGAACAGCAATCTGCTTTATGCCTTGGCAGACTCACAGGTGCAGATTGGTACAGCCCGCGAAGTGTTTGTAGTCAATCAACTTTCCTACCAACACACGGTAGAATATGGAAAAAATGTTGGCGACTTCAAGATTGACGGCTACCATACAGTTGAAGTAGGAGGAGAAAAGAAGACCTTCACACAAATAGCCGATGTCCCTTCATCTTACATTTTGGCTGATGACATTGAGACCCCATACGGTCACAAGCTACCCCTTTGGACAATGGGTTTCCTTTATTAATTTGCAAGGGATAGACACACCCCTCATTTCATGAGTTAACCGTTCTAAAACTCTGAACGTCCCCTTCAGAAACTGAAATGCTGCGCTCAACTTCTTCGTTCAAAAGCTTTAAATGTACGTTTGCAACCTTTAAACATACATTCAAAGCCTTTAAATCTACATTCAAAGTCTATAAATAAAGAAGTTGAGCGCAGCATTTCTGTTTCTGAAGGGAATATTTCTATTTTATTGTGCTGACAATACAAAAAAATAAAACGGCTTACTATTCATCCCGAACAATAAGCCGCCGTTCCTATTAGAATATTAGAGAGAGAAAATATTAACGACATGATAACACACGCAAAAGAAGAAATGTTCACCACAAACTGAAAAAAAATGTCGTTGGCTTTGGCAGAAACCGACAAATGCCCTACATTTGCAGGCACTATCATACTTTAATCAAGAATTGAAAGACCATGAATACTACCCCAAACGACGAGATTGGCCATCTGCACCGACTGGCCATGCAAGAGGAAGCCAGCCGATGGAAAGAGACCTTTGCCAGCCGCGAGGATGAAGAAACTCTCTTCAGAAACATCTTCGACAACATCCCCGTGGGAGTGGAGATATACAACGACAAAGGAATCTTAGTGGATGTGAATGGCAACGACATGGAAATGTTCGGCGTGCAACGCAAGGAGGACATGCTGGGCATAGACCTGCTGCACAATCCCAACATCGGGCCGGAGCGCACAGATTACATCATGAGCCACGACGAGAGCCGCTTCCATTTCGACTACAGTTTCGACCTGACACAAAACTACTACAAGAGCAGCCGCACGGGCACGATGAACCTGATTACCAAAATCCGTAAACTGTTCGGTAGCGACGGACGGTGCATCGGCTATGTGATGATAAACCTTGACAACACCGTACACCGCAACCGCGAACTGGAAATCATTGCCGCCAAGGAGCGGGCCGAACGGGCCGACAAACTGAAGAGCGCCTTCATTGCCAACATGAGCCACGAGATACGCACCCCACTGAATGCCATCGTGGGATTCTCTACCTTGATGGCCGATACGGACAGCCACGAAGAGCGGAAGATGTATCAGGAAATCATCGAACAGAACAATACCCAACTGCTGACTCTCATCAACGACGTGTTGGACTTGGCCCGCATTGAATCGGGCACTTTCCATACCGAGAAACAGGCCTTCGACCCCACGGGATTGTGTAACGACGTGGCTGTAAGCATGGCCAATGCGGTGCAGGCCGGAGTGGAACTGCGTGTAGCAGACAACCTGCCCGTCTGTACACTCTACAGCGACCGCACACGGGTGAGTCAGGTGCTGGCCAATTTGGTAGGAAACGCCATCAAGTTTACCGCACAAGGAAGCATCACCGTAGGATTTGAACTGGAGGATAAGGATCACGTGCACTTCTATGTATCCGACACCGGTGTCGGTATTCCCGAAGACAAGCAAGATGCAGTATTCGAACGCTTTGTCAAATTGGACAACTTTACACCGGGCAGCGGATTGGGCTTGAGCATCAGCCAAAGTATCGTAGACGAATTGGGTGGAAGCATCGGTGTGGAGAGCCGCCCGGGCGAAGGTTCCACCTTCTGGTTTACATTGCCGTTGGGATAAAATTATTCATAAGGAGATTAAAAGGAGTTAAAGGGAGATAATATGGAGATAAAGGCCAAATGTGTTTGCTATCATGCATTAACGTAGGGGTGAACCTGTGTGTTCGCCCGATATTGACAGGCCTTTTCATTTGGGCAGACACATGGTCTGCCCCTACGGCAAGCATGATAGTACAACACTATCTCCCTTTATCTACAAAAAAATAAAATGCCCATGCCCACCACCTTCACCGACGAACAACTCGGCCTTATCACCGTGCGAATGAATGCCCGTGCACTGCGCATCATCATGCGTCCGCAAGTGGACGGCGTGGTGGTGACAATTCCTCCACATACATCCCAAAAGACCCTCGTTGACACGCTGAACCACTTCCGCCAACGCCTGCGCACACGTCAATTGGAGATGCAGAAGAAAGAGACGGAGGCGGGTGGAGACACATCGCACATCGGCCCCGACTTCCGCATAGAGACAGACCTACTTACTTTGACCTTGGAGCAAGGAAACCGCCCGACCTTCTACCTACGGAAAGAGGCAGAGCGGATGGTCATCGTCTGCCCGCCCGATACTGATTTCGACAGCACCGAACGACAACAGGTGCTACACCGTATTGTAGAGCGCGTACTCCGCACACGGGCCGAGGAGTTGCTACCCGAACGGCTCCGCGCCCTATCCCTTCTGCACAATCTGCCCTTCAATATCTGCAAAGTAAATGTAAGCAAAGGACGGTGGGGAAGTTGCTCGGCACGGAGGAATATCAACTTGTCGTGCTATCTGTTGCTATTGCCTGCACATTTGTGCGAATACGTGATGTTGCACGAACTGTGCCACACGCGCGAGATGAACCACGGTCCACGCTTTTGGACCTTGCTCGACAGCCTTACGGGAGGAAAAGGAAAAGCAAAGACACTACGGAAAGAGTTGCAGAAATACCACACCAGCTTCTAAAAACGCAAGAAAACAATTATCACAATTGATTTATATCAATAAAATGTTTGTTTTCAACATTTTTCCCTCCTATACTATTGCCTATTTGTAAAAAAGCCGTACCTTTGCATCAAGTTTTTCATGGTATTAGATTTAAGGTTAATAAAGGTTGGGTCAAAGCGTTGACCCTTTTTTTGTATCTATACGTTTCCTAACGAAAAGGTAACTATTCAGCGATAATACAAACGCTCAATTTATTGGGAAGGACACAAAGACACGGAGACACAGAGATAACATATTTGTCACTACAAAAGGAAAAAACTCTGTGTCTCTGTGCCTCTGTGTTCTAAATAATTTGTTTCGCTGAATTGTTACACGAAAAGAATAGGGGTCAACCCGAAAACATAGTTGCAAATTATGCAATCATTTTTCCCAGATAAGGAAAAAATAGTTCTCCTACCCGGGAAAATCCTCACGCTTGTGTAAAGTGCTTTTTTCAAAGCAACTTGATACCTGCCTCGCTGATGGTGATGAGCCGCTTCTTGTAAAGGTCGCCCACTCCCTTCTTGAAAGTCTTCTTGCTCACTCCGAAAGCATCGTAGATGGCTTCTGCGGGACTTTTGTCGTGAAGTTGCACATAACCGCCATGCTCTTTGAGGTAGTACAGCAAGGTGTCCGAGAAGTCTTCCACCTTGGCATAACCCGTTTTATGAAGGGTGAGGTCAATCTTGCCATCCTCGCGCACCTGCTTGACGTAAGCCTTCTGCTTCATGCCTGGCTCTACGGCGGTGAACAATTCGCTATTGTAGAGCAATCCTCCGTAAAGGTTATCCACGATGACCTTCACGCCCAAGTCGGTACGTTGCCACACGAGCACCTCCACCTCTTCGCCCACCTGATAATTGGGGAACTCCTTACTGAGGTAGCGCTCCACTTTGGCCGAGGCCACAATGCGGTAGCTCTCTTCGTCGAGATGGGCATGGATGAGGTAGCTGCGTCCCATCTGCATCTTCATCTTCTGCTCGCGGAAGGGGACGAAGAGGTCCTTCATCAATCCCCAATTCAAGAAGGCACCGTACTCGTTGACCCACGACACCTCCAACCAAGCAAATTGGCCGACTTGCACCAAGGGGTCAAGGGTTGTAGCCACCAGGCGCTCCTCGTTGTCGAGGTAGATAAAGACATTGAGCACATCGCCCACACGGCAATCGGCAGGCACATAACGGGTAGGGAGCAATATCTCGCCATCGTCAAAGCCATCGAGATACACTCCGAAGTCTACCTCCTTTACCACCTCCAACTGATTGTATTTCCCTAATTTGATATGTTGCATAACTGTTCTCGTAAAAAATGCATTGCTCATCAGCAAGCGACAAGCGTATATTTTTGAGGATTAAAGAAACTGTCAAATTCCAAATCCACATCCAATTCATACCAATGTATGCCACATGCAGAAAGTTCAAAGTTGTTTCGTTGTTCTTCAGTGGCGTCCAACAAACGTTGGTAACGGCTGATAGGTTTAGTAGCAGTTACACCGGCACTATTACGGACATAGATGTATTCTTGATCCATCCATACTTCATAATTCTTCATAAAGCCTCCTTTCTTTCAATTGTTTTGCTTATTTGGATAGAATATTGCATTCCATCTTTCACGAATTACCTCTTCATTCTCCGCAATCAATTCCTTAGCCAATCTGATTTCCCTTGTAGTCAAACCATTATTTGACACCAACGTTATTTCCGGGTCAAGATTGAATTTAGCTTCAATTCCGTGCGCTATCACATGTACATGGATAGGCTCATGGTCTTCTGTGTAAAAACAAAAGCGCATACCGAAAAGAATGAATAATGTAGGCATAATCTCTTAAATTTTGATTAAACACTACAAAGGTAACTATTATCTTCGTAAATATACACTTTCAAGTCCGATTTTTACGTTTAAGACAGAAAATAGACAAATTTATTTTGTTATTCTCGCGGTTTGCACTATCTTCGCCCACCGAATTACATATACATTATATATATAAGAACAACAAGAACAAGAAAATGGGTAGAGTATTGATTATCGGTGCCGGAGGTGTAGGCACCGTAGTTGCCCACAAAGTGGCACAGAACCCGGATGTCTTCACGGACATCATGATTGCAAGCCGTACAAAATCAAAGTGTGATGCAGTAGTGAAAGCTATCGGTAATCCCAATATCCAAACGGCACAAGTGGATGCCGACAACGTGGACGAATTGGTGGCACTCTTCAACGAGTTCAAGCCCGAGATAGTTATCAACGTGGCACTCCCCTATCAGGACCTTACCATCATGGAGGCCTGTCTGCAAGCAGGAGTGAACTACTTGGATACGGCTAACTACGAGCCGAAGGACGAAGCACACTTCGAATACAGCTGGCAATGGGCCTACAAGCAACGCTTCGAAGAGGCTGGACTGACCGCCATCCTCGGATGCGGATTCGACCCTGGCGTAAGTGGTGTATATACGGCATACGCAGCCAAACATCACTTCGACGAAATACATTACCTGGACATCGTGGATTGCAATGCGGGCAACCATCACAAGGCTTTTGCCACCAACTTCAATCCCGAAATCAACATCCGTGAGATTACACAAAACGGACGCTACTACGAGAATGGGCAGTGGATTACCACCGAACCAATGGAGATACACAAAGACCTGACCTACCCCAACATCGGCCCGCGCGACTCGTACCTGCTCTACCACGAAGAGCTGGAGTCATTGGTGAAGAACTATCCCACCATCAAGCGTGCCCGCTTCTGGATGACCTTCGGACAGGAGTACCTGACCCACCTGCGCGTCATCCAGAATATCGGCATGGCCCGCATCGACGAGGTGGACTACAACGGAGTGAAAATCGTGCCCCTGCAATTCCTGAAGGCCGTGCTCCCCAATCCGCAGGACTTGGGCGAGAACTACGAGGGCGAAACCTCCATCGGATGCCGCATCCGCGGAATCAAGGACGGCAAGGAGCGCACCTACTACGTCTACAACAACTGTAGCCACCAGGCCACATACAAGGAGACCGGCATGCAAGGCGTGAGCTACACCACCGGTGTACCCGCCATGATTGGTGCCATGATGTACTTCAAGGGCCTTTGGAAGCGCCCGGGTGTGTGGAATGTCGAAGAGTTCGACCCCGACCCCTTCATGGAGCAGCTGAACAAGCAAGGCTTGCCCTGGCACGAAGTGTTTGACGGAGATTTGGAAGTGTAAAAACAGACCCTCCCCCCTGCCCTCCCTTATGGAGGGGCAGGGAGAGAGGCCAAGAATTGACTTATATGACCATAGGAGACAAAGCCCCCGACCTGCTGGGCATGAACGAAAAGGGTGAGGAGATACGCCTCAGCCAATATGCAGGCAAAAAGTTGGTGCTCTACTTCTACCCGAAGGACAGCACCTCAGGATGCACCACCGAAGCGTGCAACCTGCGTGACAATTATGCCGAACTGCGTCGTGCAGGCTACGAAGTGGTGGGAGTAAGTGTAGACAGTGCTGCTTCGCACCAGAAATTCATTGCCAAGAACGAGTTGCCCTTTCCCCTGATTGCCGACACGGAGAAAACCCTTGTCGAAGCTTTCGGCGTGTGGGGCGAGAAGAGTATGTACGGACGCAAGTACATGGGCACCTTCCGCACCACCTTCATCATCAACGAAGAGGGAATCGTCGAACGCATTTTCCAACCCAAGGAAATCAAGGTGAAGGAACATGCGGAGCAGATATTGAGATGACACTCTAACGGGTCCTACCAGCAGACCCTCCCTTTGTCCCTCCGCAAGGGAGGGGAGTAAGATGCAATGAATATCTAAAAAGAACAATAAGCACTATAGAGACTATAATAACTATAAACCCATAAATCGTACGGACTATCCACTCCCCTCCATACAGGGAGGGGCAAGGAGGAGGGTCCCCAAACCTAAAACAATATGGCAAAGAAAGAAAACGGCGAGGAACTGACTCCCGCCAACGAAAAGCTGAAAGCCCTGCAAGCCGCTATGGCCAACATCGAGAAGAACTTCGGAAAGGGTTCTATCATGAAGATGGGCGACGAGAGTATTGAAGCAGTAGAGGTTATCCCCACAGGCTCCATTGGTTTGAATGCCGCATTGGGCGTAGGTGGTTACCCTAAGGGACGTATCATCGAAATCTATGGCCCTGAATCTTCTGGTAAGACCACCCTGGCCATCCATGCCATTGCCGAAGCACAAAAGGCCGGAGGCATTGCCGCCATGATTGATGCCGAGCACGCATTCGACCGCTTCTATGCCGCCAAGTTGGGCGTGGATATCGACAACCTCCTCATCTCCCAGCCCGACAATGGCGAACAGGCACTGGAGATTGCCGACCAGCTTATCCGCTCGTCTGCCATCGACATCATCGTCATCGACTCTGTAGCCGCCCTCACACCCAAAGCAGAAATCGAAGGCGACATGGGCGACAACAAGGTAGGCCTCCAAGCACGATTGATGTCGCAGGCCTTGCGTAAGCTGACCTCTACCATCAACAAAACAAACACCACCTGTATCTTCATCAACCAGTTGCGCGAGAAGATTGGCGTAATGTTCGGAAACCCCGAAACCACAACAGGTGGTAATGCACTGAAGTTCTACGCCTCTGTCCGTCTCGACATTCGCCCCAGTTCGCCCATCAAAGATGGCGAAACCGTATTGGGTAAGCAGACCAAGGTGAAGGTGGTGAAAAACAAAGTGGCTCCCCCCTTCCGCAAAGCAGAGTTTGACATCATGTTTGGCGAAGGAATCTCGCGTGCAGGCGAAATTCTCGACCTCGGTACCGACTTTGGCATCATCAAGAAGAGTGGTTCGTGGTACAGCTACAACGATAGCAAACTCGGACAGGGACGTGATGCCAGCAAGCAAATCATCCAAGACAATCCCGAACTGGCCGAAGAGTTGGAAGCACTCATCATGGAGGCCATCAAGGAGAAGAAAGAGTGAATCAATTATGAATTTCGAGTTATGAATTATGAAAAAGAGAAGTAAATGCTCTCTCATTCATAATTCATAATTCAAAATTCTTTCGTACCTTTGCATCCGCAAATTCAAAACATGCGCCCGTAGTTCAATGGATAGAATATTGGATTCCGGTTCCAACGATTGGGGTTCGACTCCCCACGGGCGTACTTCTTTGTAACACTTCGCGTTTTTTTCCTTGCTAAAAAAACGTAGGAAATCACTACTTAAAACTAACAATCCACAACTATCTAACTATGAAAAAGAGGCTATTCCTTTTCTTTTTTTACCTATTGACAACAACTTTCGGAGCCGTTGCTCAAGAAACAATTTCGGGACTTAGTAAAAAGGAGTTCAACAAATATTGGATGATAGAATCCGAATCGCCCGACTATTCCGTAAAGCATTTGGGAGACACGTTGGAAATTGTATCGCCCAAGGGGCTTACCCTCTGGCGGAAAGAGAAGATGCAAGGCAATGTGGTGATTGAATACGATGCTTGTGTGATGGATGAGGGAAGACCCGAAGACCGATTGAGCGACCTCAACTGTTTCTGGATGGCCAGCGACCCAAAGCATCCCGACAATCTGAAGGAACGGATGGCGTGGCGAAGCGGTATCTTCGTACGTAGCTATTCAATGCAGCTCTATTATGTCGGATATGGTGGTAACCACAACTCCACCACCCGTTTCCGTCGCTACGATGGCGACGAGACGGGTATCACCGACAAGAATGCCCGACCGGCCATCTTGAAGGAGTATACCGACTCGGCCCACTTGCTGACCCCCAACAAGTGGTACCACATCCGATTGGAGAGCAAGAACGGACGGGTGACCTACACCATCAATGGCGAGCAATTGGTGGATTTCCTCGATGCACAACCACTCAACGAGGGATGGTTCGGCTTCCGCACCACTTTGTCGCGCACACGCATTGCCAACTTCCGTTATAGCTGCACTCCTATCGAGAAGTAATGTAAGAAACTTTGCACTATCAACATTTTTCCTTATCTTTGCCCCGCATAATAATGTAAGACACAGAATAATTATAAATCATAAACCTATTTGAGAGAAAACAAATGAAGAAAATGTTTTTTGCCGCCCTGCTCTTCCTCGTTGCAGGCATCGGTGCCGTACAGGCACAAGAACTTCCTGACAAGAAAGCCACGTTGGAAACTCTGCTCTCTGTCAACAAGTACTTCATGCGCAAAAATCCCGATCCGGGATGCCCCACCTTCGTACGAAACAAGATGCGTCCCAGCCATCTGTGGACACGCGGTGTATATTACGAAGGCGTAATGGCCCTCTATGGCATCTATCCCCAAGAGGAACTTTTTGATTACACCTACCAATGGGGCGAAGCCCACAAATGGATTATCCGCAACGGAAGCCAAAGCCGCGATGCCGACGACCAGTGCTGTGGACAAACATTCATCGACATGTACCGCCTCACAGGTGACCGCCGCATGATTCGTAGCATCGACGCTTGCTTGAACATGCTCATCAACACTCCGCAAGTGAACGACTGGTGGTGGATTGATGCCGTGCAGATGGCCATGCCTCTGTTTGCCAAGATGGGTGTAGAGAAAGGCAACGACCAACGCTATTTCGACAAGATGTGGGACATGTATGAATACACCCGCAACCAGCACGGCGAGAATGGTATGTACAACCCCAAAGACGGACTTTGGTGGCGCGACCACGACTTCGACCCTCCCTATAAGGAACCGAATGGTGAAGACTGCTACTGGTCACGCGGTAACGGTTGGGTATATGCAGCCCTCGTGCGTGTGCTCGACGAAATTCCTGCCAACGAAAAGCACCGTGCCGACTACATTGCCGACTTCAAGGCCATGAGCAAGGCACTGAAGGCTTGCCAGCGTGCCGACGGATATTGGAACGTCAGCCTTCACGACGAAAGCAACTTCGGAGGTAAGGAGACCAGCGGAACATCTCTCTTCGTTTATGGTATGGCTTGGGGAGTACGCAATGGCATCCTCGACCGCGACGAATACCTCCCTGTCCTCCTCAAGGCATGGAACGCCATGGTCAAGGAGTGTGTACACAAGAATGGTTTCCTTGGCTACGTACAAGGTACAGGCAAGGAGCCCAAGGACGGACAACCCGTAGCATACGACAGTGTACCCGACTTCGAGGACTACGGCATCGGTTGCTTCCTCCTCGCCGGTACAGAGGTGTACAAGTTGAAGTAATGTAAGTTTTTGAGTTGACAAGATACGGATGTTAAGCGTTGAAGATACGGTTCTTTCACGCTTAACATCCGCTTCTTCTTGCTACAAGAATAGCATTCTTGTTAATGGAAGAATGCAATCTTTTACCAGTAGAAATACCGCTCCTAAAGTTCCCAATGGTTTGGATGACACGGATTCCTCTCCCCCGTCCCTTTGTGTTTGTAACGCAAAGGTTTTTGAGCATCAGCATCTATGATGCGATTGAGGAACTCCTAATTATATAAAGTCTCCCTGCACTCCTTGCGATAGGCTTTCACACTGTGTGGAGAGAGGCAGGCGGCACGAGCCATCATATCCACATCGTCCAGTCCGAGGGCAATCAGGCAACACATAATCCGTTTATTGTCCTCCATTTCGCATTGCATCAGGCGGGTGTACAATGCAGGATTCTCCTTTTGCAGAAGCACCTTCAGCAATGTCAGATGCTCCGATGTACGGATTTCGTACGTGAATTGCTCCTCCCTATCCAGTCGCAACTGCAGCAACAGGTTCGCAGCCACCGAATCGTATCCTCCTGCCACAAAGTGTTCTATCCGCCGGTCTATATCCCGCTGGTGCACCACCTGCAGCAATTTATCGTTCTGCGCCTTCAATTGTGTACCTAACATTCTGATACTATGCTTCAATTCCGCCTCAGTATGGTTGCGTGTACGGTCATTCCTCTTCAAGTCCCGGATGTCCTCTTCCAATTTACGGATACTCTCCTTCAGTTGCTTAATCTCCGTCTGATGTTTCCGCTTCATCTCGTCCATGGCATTCCTCATCCGGTCGAAAGCATGGGATTGGTGCGTCAGTGCCCCCTTCGTCTGTCCCAAGTTCACCTTTGTCTCTGTCAACTCACGCTCCTTCTCGCTCTGTGCAAAGCGATGCCGTCTTTTGATAACAACATACACCCCCGTTGCCACTATTGCCAGCACAGCAAGGGAGATAGTCAGCCACATCCGCCATCCCGTCAAGGACTGGTTCTCTTTGGCCAACTGCACCACCTTCATCCTGCCAGGGATGGCCGCCACCTTAGCCGTCTGACGGCGTAGAGTGATGTCACTATGATACTCTCTATATAGATTATGGTAATGGTAAGCCGAATCCATTTCCCCCACACCTCTGTATATATTATACAGGCGTAGGTATCCGCCACAAACAGTCAGGCTGTCGTCACTCTCTATCACCCGTCGGCCGTAGTCCAAGGCCCTCTCATATTCACCCTTTTCCGTATAGAGCGTGGTCAATGCAGCATACAATGGATGACGGTAATTGGCATCTGTCATGTTTACAAGACAGTCCTGCAACAAACGTTCTGCTTCGGGATAGTTCTCACTTTCCATCAAAAATGCTGCATAACTTTGCAACAACAGGTAGTAATTTCTTTTCTTTCCATCATTCAAACTGTCTTTATACGACAAGCCGCATTCATAATAGGCTCTGGCACTGTCCTTCATATCAAGCATTTTATACATGCGCGCAACTTGATTGCAAACAGAAACCAAATAATGAACAGAATCACCCAACAAATTATATTGATACGACTTTTTATAATACCCCAATGCCTCTCCATACATTTCCTGTTTCATCAACAACGAGGCATAATGAGAGTATAGCAATGCCTTGTATTGGTTATCCTCCACCCCATCAAATGCCTGTTCGCTACCCACAAATGCCTCTATAGCCTGTGCTACCTCGCCACACTGCTTATGCACTAACCCCTTATATAATAAGGATAAGGCCAACCGATGGCGGTCGCGACTGTCAGCATAATATTCCACTGCGGTATTGATCAGCGAATCGTCCTTCAAAGGGATGTGGCATTTGTGCATGGCCTGGGTATGCAGCAGGGCATAGCGGGCACGCTGTTCATCGTCCCACTCCTCTGCATCCGCTATATATTGCAGGCATCGGTAGGCACTGTCGGCATCCACCTCCATGCACGCCTCTGCCCTATTGAGCCATTGCTCCACGGTGCTCTCCTTACAGGCAACGGCCAGCAGCAAAGTGGCCAGCAGCACTAATTTCAGCATTTGTTTCATATCAATTATAAGTTTAATGTTCAAGGTTCAAGGTTTTGGTTTACTTTTTCCTTCTTTGTGGAAAGAAGAAAAAGATAACACGAGTTGTTGAGGACTTTGTCCGAAAAAAAAGAAGAGCCATCCGGCGCGTTAGCGTTGTTCGTTTAGGCGTTGATTCGTTCTCGTTATTCGTTAATCGTTAATCGTTCATGCAAGCAGCACATTCGTCTGCACTCCTGAACTTCTGTCACTCCTACACTCCTTAATTAAAATTATTTTCCTACAAAGTAACAACTATTTCTTGGATTACCCAAATTAACCTTTACAAAATAGCCTTTACCCATGCCATGCAACAAAAAAAATGCTTGAAAACAGCCCTCTAAAGCGCAACTTTATTTGGCACTTTACAAAACAACCAAACATCCGCTTAACTCTGTATATCAACAACTTACAACCCAACCACCACCCCCAGAGGAGCATATATTCTTAATATACAGAGGGCTACTACATGAAAATATTTGCTCGTATGCAATTTTTATCCGTACCTTTGCACACAACAAACCTTATTCATTCACCTTATAAATTGAACCTGTATGAAAAAAAGATTATTTACATTAGGATGCATGGTATTCACATGCTTTTGTTCCTTTGCCCAATTGAAGAACTGGAGTAGCCATACAAGCCATGAAATGGTGATATGTATGCTAAACAACGAGAATAATCTTTGGATTGGAACAAATGGAGGTCTGGTC
>JAFWYQ010000082.1 GCA_017517605.1 Bacteroidaceae bacterium | reverse complement strand
GATGAAACTATTTGCTGTTTGATTTTAGATGTTATACTATCCATACCTTTGAAATTTGTCACAAAAATACAGTAAATTTGTGACACGGCAAAGGAAATTCACTTAAAACCTCCAAAAGATTTGTCACAAAAATACCGAAAGTTTGTGACAAGGTGCAAAAAAATGGGTAAGAAACGGCATCACGCAGTCCCTTACCCGAAACAATTAGCAGCAAAACATATCAGTCTATCTTCTCATTCGCTCCAATTCATCGTCACGTCTCATCTTCTCGTTCAGCTTCACCTGCATCTTGTCGAGGAAGTAGGTACGGCTGTCGTTCTTCCTTCGGAAAATAAGAGTTCGCGTCCTATCGCTTTACACTTATTCCGCCAGGCTTAAGCGTTATCCAGCCACGCTTAAGCGTTAATGTGGTAACGCTTAAGAGATTTTTCATTTACGCTTAAGCGTTACCAACTTTACGCTTAAGCGATTTTTTAGCGAGTTTTACAAGTTTAAATCACCACTGATTATCAACAGCTTACAAAAGTGCATCATTCCTTTTTAAACTGTTAACTCCGTTCGCGAACCAAACAAACACGGTTCATGAACGGAGTTAACTGTTCAGACAGACACATTATAGTACTTCAAAATAAATTATTGGTGTCCGACATTTTTTTTGATTACCAATGCGACAAAGGTTGAACAGTTTGCTGTGTCAACAAAAAAGAGGCGCGGACTTCACAGATTAACACGGTTATTCATCTTTTTCCGTGTAATCTGCGAAATCCGCGCCTGAAAGAGTAAGGAATCTCAAACGATTATGGCATAGGCAACAAGCCTTCCCACTTCACATTCCACTTGCCATCCTTGGGGAAGCCGGGAGTGTCTTCGGTGCATCCGTCCCAACCGGCACACATGACGGCCATGGCGGTGAGCAAACCACCATTACCGGGCAGATAGAGGCGGAGGCGCTTGTCCTGATAGTTGTGTCCGCTCACCAAGCAGGTGTTGGTGCGGTTCTTCATCAACAGGGCATCCACAGCCTTGTCAGGCTCGCCCACACGGGCGGCACACATGGCAATCATCGGATAGTCCCATCCCCAAGTCTCGTCCCAGTTCCACACTTCGAAAATCTTGTCGATGGTGTTGTTCATGATTTCCTTGTCAAGCAGACGGCTCTCGGGATACATACCCAACGCACCGGTAACTGCCGGATGGTCGGAAATGAAACGGATGTTGGTGTATGAATCGGTTGCATCCTCAGATGCCAGATAGAGCTTGCCTTCTGCATCCTTGGCCAACGGAGAGAGCTTGGCCAACAGGGTGTCCCACTCGGCTACGCGGGGCTCACCCATGCGCTCGCGCCACAACTGGGCGGTGCTGAGACCATAGTGCCAGCTGGAGAGTTCCATAGGAGGATTGACATTTTCCGACGCACGCAGAGTCTCCTGAGCAGCAATGATTCCCTTGAGGATATAACGGTCGTTAGCCTCGTCATAGGTTGCGAAAGAATACATGAACTCGGCAGTCTTCATTACCAGGTCGTAGTAGTTCTTCAAGACAGCCTCGTCCTTGGTGGCACGATAAACCAACTCTGCCAAATGAATCAAGTGAGGCTGTTGCCAGATGAGGAAACTGCCCACCTTAGAGGGGGCCTCCATGGCATCGGGGTCGGTCATCTTCATCCAACGGATACCGTCGAAGCCCTGACGCTCGGCAATCTGACGGGCCACAGGCTCGGCACGATGATACCAACCCAGTGTGCGATTGAGCAACTCGGGATGTCCCCACAGAGGGAAGTGTGACTGGTGCCACCAAATCATTTCGAGGTGGAACTTGCCGAACCATGAGTTGTAGGTCAAACCTGTCTCTTGGGGAGGTGTGTCACCTGCGGCCTGAATAGCCATCAAGTACTGGCTGAGTACCACACGACGCTCCAATTCGGGTGCACGGGGGTCGGTACACTCTGAGAAGTCAACCATACCACCATTCATCCAGAAACTGTTCCAATAGGCATTAGCCGCCCCCTTTGCTTCGGCAAAAGCAAGCACTTCACCATACTCCTCTTCTTGAGATGAATTAGACGGAGTTTCAAGACGGTATTCACAAGAGAAAGAGAGCGTATCACAAGTCGCACTCAACACAAAGTAGTTTGCCTCCTTTTCTGTCAATGTGGCATTGCCATCCCATTGAAGCACTACATAATAGACGCTCTCATCGATGACACGCTTCAGTGTAGCACTGTTGTCTGTTGAAGCCACCAACGTGGTCGAATGCTTGTCGTTGGCATTCCAATTGCTGGCATCGTCGCTATGTGCACCTGTGGGGTAAGCATAGCAGAGTTTGATAGCCATAGGCTCGGTAGCGGCAATCATGGATGACATAATATCGCGTTCGGGATGACATACAGTTTGTACACTGACGGGCTTGCCATTCAGTTTATAGCTACTGTTAATCTGTCCGTTCATCAGGTCGAGTGTCTGGTTCACCTCGGTGAAGGCGTCAAAGCCTGTACCCTCGGGCAACTCCAAGCCGACAACACCCAAGTGGAGACGATGAGGATTGATGCGATACCAGTTGGCAGCATCGCGCTGACGACCGGCTTCGTTGAACTGTACAGCATAGGGAGCCGGACGACCATGGTAGTCATAGTCCTTCAATGTCTCGCTATGAAGCAGGTTTTGCGGATTGGCAAAGCTGTGCCATCCCCAATCGCTCTGTGTGCCGAGGGGCACACCTTTGGAATACTCCTTCGGGAAGGTCTGAAGTCCCGAAGCGTCTACCGTAACGGCAAAACCTCCATTACCAACAGAGAGAGACGACAGTGTGTCGAATGCCGTCACATGCGGATTGTTACGCTCCAGCAATGCCTCGCGGTCAATGGGTGTCTTTTCTTTTTGGCAGGCAACAAGGCTGAACAATGCTGCCACACCTACAATCTTAGTATATTTCTTCATAATAATTGATTTTATCTATAAATGTAACGAAAAAAACATCTCTTTCGTATACATAATTAAGTAAATACCACTTTAATAATGCAGTTCGTCTCTCTGCCAATACCTTGGCAGTACACTGACATCGCTTTGGCAATACTCTGCCAACACGGTGGCAGTAATGAAGAATAAGTAAAAGAGAAACCCAAAGGTATACAGTATGCACCGCACACCTCCGGGCTTATCATCAAATTGCTTTAATTGTTTTCTCTTACTCGGCCGATTATTCCTTAACCTCTACCTGCAAATCCCAAGGCACCCAATAGCCACCGGCCATAATCTTGGCATGAATTTCGGAAGCACGTGCACCATATTTGGGTGATACTCGATCGGCCACGATAGAATAATCATTCCAACGGGTAGCGATACGAATCAATGCAGGATAGGTTTTACCCTCAGTGGCAAACTCCAACATATATTCGTCGGCAATGGCACAATCGTTGAATTTCTTGGCATTGGGAGTCTCTTCATCATCAATCACGAAGGGGCGATCCTTCAAACCTAGCACGTTACGAATACCATCATTAGAGTACTTGTGTGAACCATCCAAACCACCAATCCACAAGCTAGAGAATTCTTCAAACATCTTATTCTCCTTCTGATATGTCTCCCAAGCCTCTACAGACTTTACTCCTACTGATGTGGCATAACGGCTCAATCCCATATTCATCAACACATCAGCTTCAGTATAACGCCCCAAATTGTTCAATGCCTCAATCATAAAGAAGTGATACTCGTCAGCACGGAAAAGATAGATGTAAGTATCATCTTGGAAAGACTGCTGGTTGTCTCGTACAAAAGTAGATACATAGTACTCGTTTGAACCACCATAAGTCTCCTTGAAGTTAACACCAAAACGGCTATCACCCGTACTTGCACCCGGATTGAAAACAGGATCTTCCCAACGAGCCAAACCTGAATCAGAAGGGCAAAGCAAATAGTCATTCGGATATTGTGTATTGAAGTGCTTCATCAAACGGTTTGTCTGATTATCAGCATAGTCGTACTTCAATACCGATACGGCTTGAAACTTTGAGGGTTCATCGCTCTTCCAATACTTGTTGCGAAGCGCAGAAAGCTGGCTACGATTCCACTCTTGATTACTTACAGTCAACATGTGCTGGTTGATAGCATTAGCAAGTGTATCCACAATGTTTTCGTAGTAAACATTCGCTTCTACAGCACGCCCACTCTTTTGCAAATAGGCACCTTTCCACAATGCCACCTTGGCATAAAGTCCTTCCCATGTAGGAATCATGTAATCCCAATAACGATATTTGCTCTCGCCCAACTCGGTATCGGGATCAAGCCATTGATACCATGAGAATACGATGTTGCTGGCTACACCGGCATATCCATTTTCCAACAAATCGAGACATTTCTCTACAACACCTTCTGTATCTAGCAATTCGAACTTGGTCAAATCTTGAATCTCAGTAATAGGATCGTCGAACCAAAGAGCCTCGCCATAAATCTCAGCCAACATCATATAAGCCCACACCTTCAAACGAATGGTAGAACTGATCAAACCATCAGAAACCTTTTGATCCCACAACTCAGGATATTGCTCACCAAACTCCTGAATGTTGGTCAAGTAATCATTACAAGCAATCACCACATCATAATATCCTGCAGGGTCAGCATACGGATTACCTGTCAAGTCATCATCGTAGTTGTACAAAGCAATCAAATCCGAAGTAGAATAAGTGGTAGGCTCCAACAACTCACCACGTGTCTCCGTCAGATAGATAGCCTTGTCACCAACTGCCTGCATACGGGTCATGATACCCAAAAAACCTGTGTACATCTCGGTTTGCTCAGCCATGTATTCATCGCCATCGAGCACATCATCAGTCTCGGGTTCAAAGAAATCATCGCAACTTACGGTTCCCATCGCCAAACAAAGCGACATGAAAGAGAACGCAATCTTCTTATATAATTTCATTGTCATATCAATATTAGAATTTCAAATTAACACCAACTTTAACCGACTTGGGTGAAACAACCTTTCCATAGTCAACACCCTGCATTGCTTCATTATACGAATAAGAGAACTCGGGATCCATACCCAAATATTTGGTGAAGTTCAGCAAATTCTGTCCTGTCACATACAATGTTCCTCCTTGGAAGAAATTCCATACAGGTTTGTTAAATGTATAGCTGAACGTAATGTCACGCAACTTCAAGTACGACGCATCTTCAATCCAACGGTCAGAGAAGTCGTTGTTGCCAACCACATCATTCCATTGTGCACGAGGCATATCAGTAATCTGACCCTCCATGTTCCAACGACGGATAACAGCCTTGCTCTGATTGCTGAAGTCACTAGCCGACTCTGTCACACGACGAACAACATTATATGCATCATTACCCACTGAATAAACAAAGGTCAAATCCAATGCAAAACCTTTGTATTGAAGGTGATTGTAGAAGCTACCAAAGAACTCGGGAGTAGCACTACCAATCACTTGCTTATCCAAGTTGTTGATGATTCCGTCGCTATTAACATCCTCGTAATGCACATCACCTGCCTTGTATGCCACGCCATTCTTGTTTACCAAGTTAGTAACACCCTTGTATGCCGTCTCAGCTTCTTCTGTAGTAGAAAATACTCCCAATGCCTTGTAACCATAGAAGCTATAGGGATTTTCTCCTACACGAGTAATCACTTCGGCTCCATCCCCCAAAGTTGTGATAGTTTCGTTGACTTTACCCAATGACTTCACTTCATTAGCAAAAGTAGAGAAGTTTCCACCAATTGTCCACTCAAAGTTGCGTGTCTTCACGGGAGTAACACTCAATGATACATCAAATCCGTCCGAAGAAATCTCGCCATCGTTGCTATAATAATAAGCAGTTCCATATGCTGAAGAATTAGGAATAATCATCAATACATCCGTTGCCTGGGTGTTGAAATACTTCACACCCAAATTCAAGCGATTGTAAAGCAATGAGGCATTCAAACCCACAGAAAGGTTCAAATCCTTCTCCCACTCCAACTTGGTGTTAGGTACATTGGCACGAACCAAACCTGAAATTCCTTGGTATGAACTGCTCACATAGTAATACTTACCCAACTTCGAGCTATATTGGCTATTACCCGTCAAACCATAGTCGGCATACAAATCCAACTTGTTTACAACATCCACATCCTGCAAGAAGTTGATATTCTTTGCCATCAACACTACATTGGCAGAAGGGAAGAAGCCCATACGAGTAGCATCCTTTCCTGTAGAAGAAGCTCCATCCATAGAAACATTAGCACCCACCTTCACCAAATTGTCGAAAGTATAATCGGCATGAAGGTAATAGTTCATCCAATTCCAAGCATTGTTGTATCCCAAAATATAACGGCCGATAGACGTTGACGCATCACCCAAGTTCTGATAAAAGTCATTCGGCGTATTACGCGAAGAACCCGCATCATATTCATTCTTGGTTGTAAGCACCTGAGCCCCCATTCGTACACCAAACTGATTGCTACCGAACTTACGCGTGTAAGCAACATTCAAATTAGTGAATAAATTGAAGACCTCTGCCGTTCCTACCATCACCTTATTGTCGGCACTTCCATATTGGTCAAATACAGGCACGATGTCTTTATTGTTGATACCCGGCACGAAAGTCTCTTCCTTATTATAATTATAATACATACCCACCACAGCATTAGCAGAGAAGTAAGGATTAGGCTTGTAGCTCAACTGAACTTTACCGTTAAAATCAAACTGGTGATTCTCGGCATTCAGTGTGTTCACAATTGACAACGGATTGCTGACAATGAAGTCGCTACCTGTATTCGCACCAAAATAATAACTTGAATAGGTATTCAACAAATTACCATTCATATCGCTATTGTAAGGGCTAAGCAACGGAACACGACGATAAGCTGCCATCAACGGATTATTCTCCAATGACATACCTTGAGGCAAATACTTACCTGTCAGATAAGCCATACCTGCCGAAGCTACAATTTCGAAATCCTTGCTCACCAATACGTTGGTATTGATTTGAATATTGTAACGATCGGAATTTGTACTCTTTATTAAACCTTCATCACGAGTGTATCCTAATGAAATATCATATTTTGCAATCGCATCACCACCCTCAACACGGAAAAGATGATCGTGCGTCATACTCGTACGATATATCTCATTCTGCCAATCCGTATTTTTGTTGTACAAATAATTATATGCACAATTAGGATCTTGCAAGAAGGGGAAATTGTTGAAGAATGTCTCCATGTTATCATAATAAGTCATACCCATATCTGATAGATAGGACTTGTACTGCTTTGCATTCATCAACGGCAAACGATTGTTATTGTAATTCACGCCAAACATTCCCGAATAGGTAATTTTGGTATCCATGTCGTCCGAAGTGGCACCATCTGTTTCAATCAAAATAACGCCATTGGCTCCCATTGATCCATACAACGAAGCCTCTGCACCAGTCAACACCGTAATATTCTGAATATCCTGTACATTATATGCTTGGAAAATAGAGCGTGAATAACCTGCAATCATAGACGATTCGTTCTTGTTAGGAATGTAAGGCACTCCATTGATTACAATAAGCGGTGCATTATCAGCCATCAACGAACGCACACCATGTAGATTCAGGTAAGCACCTTCACCCGACATACCACTTTTGTTTGTCACTTGCAAACCTGCGATTTCACCCTTCAAGACATTATCCACATTCATGGCGCCCCATGCAAAGTTCTGCTTGTTCAAGTTGTAGTTTCCACTTTCGTGAATAGCTTCATCCTTGACCTCAGACAATGCTTGTACGGCCGATTCATTATAACGTACTTTATCATTCGGAATCAGGTAAACCGTTACATTGCTACGTCCGTTCACAGGTAATGTCTGTGAATAGAATCCATCTGCCCAAACCGACAAGTCTGCATTTGCCTTCACTCCTGTCAGTTCAAATTCTCCTTTTTCATTTGTACGGGCAGTCTTTCCACCCGATGTTACGACTACATCTGCCAAGGGTTGCTTACAATCATCGTAAACAACACCTTTCAATTGACGGGCATCCTGCTTTTCCTGCACCGTTTGCGGAGCCAAAGGAAAAGCCTGCATAGTCATCGGCATAGTCGAAAGCATCAACAGGGATGCTATTATAATATTATTCTTTTTCATGTCAAAAACCTATTAATAATTGTTTTCAGTAGGACGAAGACACCAATGGTGGAACATGGTCTTGGTTGTTCCCGCCAAATTGTTACATTCAACACGAATTACAACTTCTGTAGCTGAACCATCCCCATTCACATCAGGAATAGTAATTTCCTCATATACCAGACCGCCATCAGAATTGTAGTTATTCTTTTTACTATGAGTCAATTCATTCTTTACCTCTTTGTATCCCTCTGGATAACCATCACTCAATGTGGCTCCACGGTCATAATGGTAAGTTGTTGCAGAACCTACAGATATTGTTGCAGGAGCAGGAGCAACGGAAACACCATTTACCAACACTGAAATATTTAGATCAAGGCCCAAATTCTGTTTGAATCCCATAGCCAAACGATAACTTCCAGGAGGTATCATATACGGAGAGATTTCGTATGTACCCTCTTCCGTCAATGTGCGCTTCAGAAGAGTGAAATCCAACGACCATGCACCAACTTCTGTATCAGTATAGCTACAATTCAATGCGCGATTCTCCACCTTCGGCCATACACCTTCGAGAGGAGTCCAAGCTGCAACATCCGTACTACAAGAGAAACCTGACAAGTTATTTGTTACAAAATATTTGTTTTTCTGAATGTCATCGCAATTTTCCCAATAATAGTAGTAATCCTTCAAACGATACATCAATACATTGTTGGGAATCTTGAAATCTGTCACATAGTATACCACACCATTGGAAACCTCTTCCATATTCTCTACATCCACCTTCTGAACTTCGGTACGCCATTGGCGGTCATAAATAGATTTCAAATGATTGGCAGCGTTCACAGACATATCAGCAGGAGTGTAACGCTGACGATAGAACGCAACTTCCAAAATCCATCTACGCAACACTTCACGATCACGCTCATTTTGATTCCAAGCCTCTAACTTGGCATTAGCATCAGCCATAGCCTTATTGATAACATCATCAGAGAAAACCAATGCTGTAGCCGTCAATGATTCCGAACTCAAGTCGAAGTTCTTGGCGTCAAAGAATTCATTGGTGTAGATGAACACCGAGTCGTAGATGGTATTTCCCGTAGCATCCACACCGATGGGCTTACTGTTCACACGGTCGAACTCCTGACCACCGGAAGCAAGTACCAATTGTTTGAAGACTGAATACTCTTCACCCAATCCGTCAATCAAGTCCTTCAGCGATTTGGGAGTGTATATCATCTTGTCGATAACATAAATATAACCATTGGTAGTCTTGATAATCTCATTCACTGCATTGCCACCAAAGGTAATGCGGCTCACGTCAGTCGACACCTTGGCCGTATCAATGCCTACCGACACGAACTTCTGATGCCACATCATCACACGGTCACCATCGTGCAAGTTTGAGGGGGGCAAAGCAATGTCAGACACATGCGAATTAG
>JAFWYQ010000081.1 GCA_017517605.1 Bacteroidaceae bacterium | reverse complement strand
TGCCGAACCTTCCAATTTGAACTCCATCACATAGATGTAGTCGTTGGTCTTCAGCACTAAGTCAATGCGTCCGTTGGCCGTGTGATACTCCACTTGGGTATAGAACCCCATCAGTTTGAAGACAATGTAGAGGATGTTGGAGTAGTGCAGTTCGCGCTCGCGCACCAACTCGTAAGTGGTATCGCTGAAGAACGAGCGCAGACGGGTGAAGAAGGCATCGATATTACCAGTGCGAACCTCCTGTACGAAATGTTGCAACTCAAAGATTGATTTCCGTTCATTGGGTAAGGCGGTATAATAGGGGACGAGGAAACGGACGAACCCTTCTGCCACTTCTTTATTGGGATAACCAAGCGTGTAGGAACGGAACTCCGGGTTATAATCCTTGATGGTCAAGTATCCACTCTGATAAATGACAGAAATGGGATCCGTGTCAGCGGAATCCACACCGCTGAGTGTCACATCGGAAGCCAATGCCCCATCCACTTCATTCAGATTATAGTCGTTCTGTTGGAGCAGTTCCACCAGATAGGTCGGCGTGCCCGTCTCGAACCAATAGCTGCCGAAGGTCATTTTGGCATTTTTTTGCTTTATTTCGTCCTTCTTCGCTCTTGATTATCTGTGGTGCGCTAAAGTCCCTTATATCAGAAAAGGGAATTGCAAATTCCCTTCTCAAATATGGCATCACAAGCAGATTTATATCGTTACACTGTGTTGTTTTATTCGCAGATATTAGAATTTGAAACAGGAAAGAAATTTACGGTTTCACCCAATGGTGAAGTACTTGCTGATGGCACTCCAATGGACTACCATATATTCACACATGACTACTATTTCACCTGTGGAGACAATGTAATGAATTCGCGTGATTCCCGTTACTGGGGATTTGTACCGGAAGAATATATTGTAGGAGTTGTAGATTTCATACCTTACTCCATCGACAAGGTTACGGATGAGTTTAGATGGGACAGATTCTTGAAGTTCATATAAGAGAAGTAAGAGTAATTAGTAACGAGCTAATAGTGAATAGGATTGAGACAGCTTAAGATTCAATCCCAAATCGCTTATTAAAACTATGACTTTTTTTTGACTAAGAAAGTCGTATATTCACTAAAATATTTTTACCTTTGCACCATTGAAACACACTAACAACTAAAATCAACTGATTCTATGAAAAGACAATGGCTCTTATTCTCTGCCATCGCGCTGACGGCCTTGCCGCAGGTGATGCACGCGCAAGACACGCGCGAACGACATTATTATTACGAAATCCTTGAACCGCGTCACGAATCCAAGCCACAGGTAGAAGGCTTTGCTACCGAGCGTGTGAAGGAACAGCTCGACCGCGGTATGGCAGCAGCCCCCACAGCCGACGGGCAAGGAATCTTCATCAGTTGGCGTTTATTGGATACTGATCCCGCAGACGCATCGTTCCACCTCTATCGTTCAGTAAATGGCAAGCAGAAACGTTTGACTGGCAAGGCATTGAAGGAAGTATGCTGCTTTACCGACCTGAAGCCCGTAGAGGGAAAGGCAGAGTATTGGGTGACAGTACTTGACAAGAAGGGAAAGGTTATCGGCACTTCGGAAAGACTGAGCGTGGAGAAACCTTTGCTGACCAACTATCGCACCATCAAGCTGAAGACTCCCCAAACACGTGTAGGCAAGGTGGCCGTAGCCGACTTGAACGGCGACGGAGTGTATGATTACATTATCCGCACACCGGATAGCAATGTTGATCCTGGTAAGGATGGAGATATGACCGGACGAACCTATCAAATTGAGGCTTATTTAAGTGATGGAACTTTCCTCTGGTCAAAGGACTTGGGACAGGGTATCGAACCGGGTGTATGGTACTCGCCTTTTATTGCATACGATTTCAATGGTGATGGCAAGGCTGAGGTGGCCTTGAAGACGGCACCTGCCGATGCCAAGCGCAATGCCAAGGGACGTGTGGATAGCGGCGAAGAGTACCTCAGTGTATGGGACGGTATGACCGGCCGCGAAATGGCCCGCGTGGATTGGCCCGAGCGTAACGACCGCTACGGAAACTTGGTTCGCCAGAACCGCAACCAGATAGGTATGGCTTTCCTCGACGGCAAGACTCCCTACATATTGGCTTGCCGAGGCACCTACAAACTGATGGTGGTGGATGCTTGGGAACTGAAGGGCGAACAGCTGGTGCGTGCATGGCGCTGGGATGGCGACGAAGAGAATCCCATTATCCGTAGTATGGGAGCTCACAACATGGTGAGCGGCGACGTGGATGGTGACGGACGCGACGAAATGTTGCTCGGTTCGTGTATGCTTGATGACAATGGTACTGCCCTGTGGTCTGCCGGATTGGGACACCCCGACAAGGCTTATTTGACAGATATAGACCCCGAACGCCCGGGCATGGAAGTATTCCTTGCTTTAGAGCCATTCCATACTAACGGTCGTGGTGTCTGTATGGTAGATGCCAAAACAGGAGCACAAATATGGAACATCAACCACGAAACTAAACATGTGGGCGATGGTATGGTAACCGACTTTGATCCAACCCATAAGGGATTGGAATGTTTTGCTTCAGAAGATTCCAAAGGAGGCAGTAGCGATAAATATCTATTGACAGCCAACGGAGACTATTTACGCCGTAATGAGAACATTCCTCCCTGTGGCAGTTGGGCCTGGTGGGATGCCGACTTGTTACGCGAAACTATGCAAAGTTCACTCACCCGTGAGGAGATGATGGAGCGTTGGCGTAGTGGTAAGCCCTCAGCACAGAACATCATCAAGTGGGCCGACAAAGCTACAGTAACCGAAGGTATTGAAGGCAGTTTGCAACTGATTGCCGACCTTTATGGCGACTGGCGCGAAGAGTTGGTAATGTCACTCCCTGGCGAATTACGCATCTATACAACCAATATCCCCGCCCGCGATCGTCGCATCACACTGATGCAGGATGGTATCTACCGCAGTTATGTGGCACATCGTTCCATGGGATATGCCCAAGCACCTGTGCCCTCATACTACTTAGGAGAATAATACTCAACCTTCGCAAATAATAATCATATTTGGCTATCTTTGTCATTTTCCGCTACCCCCCCCAAATGACAGAGATAGCCAAATTGTTATACAGAAGGTATCAGCTTTCAAAACTTGAGGTGATATACAAGTGACGATCACTATACTACATAGAACTATCTACCCGTCACTATCAATTATTCTTCAATTACCACTCCGCCTTCCACGTTGTCATACGGTTCACCAATAACACCTCCAAGCACTTGCTCAATGTAAGCAGCCAACACTTCTACATCCAACATCAAATTATCATCTTTTAGGGTAGTGTAGCGAAAAATGCCCTCGCAACCCAATTCTTTCAACTGATAGTCGAAGCTAGCGAGAGTGTAAACTTTTTTAAGGTCAATTGGTTCGTATTTTCCGTTTGTTTTATTCCTTATATATATATGCCTCACACGTCGTGGCGCATCCGTTACGTGGGAGAATAGTCCATTCCCATCCAATACTATGGGAGATGGAAGATGAGGATTTACTTCAAACTTAATACCACTCACTTGCATAAAACTTCCATTCTCCATAGGAAGTAATCTGACTGCGCACTCCAACACATCGGCGAGTTGCTGACCCGTAAGTGTGGCAGTACAAGCCATATTACCAAAAGGGAAGACGGCGAGCAGGTGATTATATGTAATCTCACCCATAGGCAGCCCCGCACGGATACCACCGCCATTTATCAGCGCTATGTCCGTACCCAATATGCGACAAAAAGCATCGGCACACAAGTTTCCCAAGGGGTGTTCCTCAAAGCGCGCAAGGCGATTCCCCTGTTCATCAATAATACTAAAAGAAATCTTACTGGTTGCTATCACCCGATTACCGGCAGCCGAAACTCGTTTCTTTATCTCCTCCACATAAGTCGCAACATGCTGGTCGGGAACAATCTCTTCTGTCGATATGAGTTGTGTACGCAAGTTTCCATCAGTGCCAATCGTCAATAAACCGATGTTCTCAAACTCCGTTCCTGTGGAGGAGAACAATACCGGCTTCCCTTCGGCATCCAAAATGAGTGTGTCAGAAATAAGGCTATGGCTGTGTCCATCCAATACAACATCCAACCCTGTTGTGTGTGCAATAAGGTTAAACGAAGTCTGGTGATCCCCATCAGGAATATTACCTAAATGTGCAAGCGCCACCACATAGTCCGCCCCTTCCATCCGTGTTGCATCTATGGTTTGTTGAATACAAGGATAAAAGTCTTTTTTACAGAAATCATAGATGATATTCCCCTCTCCATCCTGATAAGTAAGAGGAGAAGTGCTAGTGGATGTAGCGGTGGTTACTATTCCAATGAATGCAACCTCAGTATTACCATAACTAATAATTTTATATGGAGGATACACCGACTCCATCGTTCGCAAGTCGCGGAAGTTACAACACACAGTGCTTGCTTTCAATTGCTCAGTCAAAGCAAATTGCGGTTCCATACCGAAGTCAAACTCGTGATTGCCCAAAGTCACCACATCGTACCCCACATGGTTCATAATATCAACAATATATTTCCCACACGATACTGAGCCAACTAAGTTACCCTGCACAAAGTCTCCACATGACACGGTACTGACATAGGGTGTCTTCTTCTGCAACTGTTTTTTAAGACCGGCCATCCGTGCATAACCATCTACTGCACAATGTACATCGTTTTCATACACTACCATCACGGGATTATCCGGCAGGTCGGGAATCTGCTTCACCTCTCCTCTGCTCTTCTCGCATCCGGTGCAGCAGGTTATCAACCACAGTAGTGAACCGATTAAAAGCCATTTCTTCATACGTTATAATTTTTAAGAATGCAGCAAAGATAATGATTAATCCAAGAAAAAGAAGTATTTTTATGGTCATTAATTTATAATAAGGGGTATAAAAAATAAAAAGAATGTATTGGCCCTTGCCACCATGGGATTGCTGATAACGGGTTGTAATCAGAAAAGAAAAAGAGTATGTCGGCCAATATGGACATTCTGCCAGAATTAAAGAGTAACGAAAAACTTACATTGGGCGAATGGCGCGCGAACGACACCTTACCTCACATCGATACTTGGCACGAAGCCTTCAGCATCACGGAAGAGGACAGTCTTTTTCGTCCCCAAGGCCGAACGTGCGGTGATTTGGTAATATCCTCAAAGGATAAGGATATAAATAAGGCGCGAATTACGCGATTTGTACGGTATAATGATAACCGTGACAATCCGCATAATCCGCGCCTTATATTTCTCTAAAGTTCAGTGTCCGAATGTAAGGAGGACAGAAACGCCCCTAAACCTATCCCAATCATGCTTCCTTCACAATCTCCATGCCCTTGCGGATAGCCTCCTCGTTCATGGGGATGAGGTGGTGGTGACGTTCGGGAAGGGTCTTGCGTAATGCCTTCACCACGCTTTCGATGCTAACCATAGGTTTGAGCTTCAGCAAACCACCGAGGACAATCATATTGAACGCCTTGGCATTACCCATTTCGGCAGCAGCATCCATGGCATCGATTCGATATACCTTAATATCCTTTCGGGTAGGAGCTTCGGCGATACCGTAACCGTCGTACATCAATATGCCACCGGGTTTTACTTTATTCTCAAACTTCTCCAACGAAGGCTGATTCAGGATAATAGCCACATCATACTGGCTGAGAATGGGGGATGAGATACGCTCGTCACTCACAATGACGGTTACGTTGGCCGTACCACCACGCTGCTCAGGACCGTATGCAGGCATCCATGTAACTTCCTTGTCTTCCATAAGACCAGAGTATGCCAAAATCTTACCCATAGAGAGTACGCCTTGTCCACCGAATCCGGCTATGATAATTTCTTCTTTCATAATCTTTTAAATATGCTAATATGCCAATGTGCCAATGTGCTAATGAGTGATTGGCTGCGCCAATTAGAGGAATCAACGATTCAACACTACAATCAGGCATTGTTTTGGCTGTATTTATTATTCTATTTATGATTCTCTTAATGTTCTGCAAATTATCCAACAGCTCTTCTTGGAAAGGATAACTTTCTGCAAATTTACACAAAAGTAACCAATATTCTGTCTCATCAGCTTCTTTTGCTGCAATTTTCAGCTTGTGGATAAAATCTGCTCGACTTTCAGGATTTTGTGCTTCGTGTACATTTGCCCCAATGGATGTTCCGCTTCTCATCAGTTGATTGGCTATGACAAACTTCTTTTTTCCTCTAAGACAGAAACAAACTTGATTATGTCGAGAGAAAACTGAAAACATTTGTCTAATAGTACATTTCCCGTCTGCATATCAACTGATTTGTCATACATTATGACATTGCGATATTGTCACATTGGCACATTAGCACATTGACACATTATTATTTGTCTTTCAAATCTCCAAGTTCATAAAATGCAAACATATTCTCTTCCATCCACTTGTTGGACTTCTCGGGCGACATCTTCCAACCCGAGTTGCAGGTAGACACAATCTCGACGAGGTTAGAGCCTTTGCCTGCCATAGAGTTTTCGAATGCCTTACGGATAGCTTTTTTAGCTTTGCGGATAGCCGCTACAGAGTGAACTGATTGACGAGTAACGTAAGCTGTTCCTTCGAGTTGAGCTGCAATCTCAGTCATTTTCAAGGGGTATCCATGTAAAGCGACATCGCGACCATAAGGACATGTAGCAGTCTTCATACCTACGAGGGTTGTGGGAGCCATTTGACCACCAGTCATACCGTAGATGGCATTGTTGATGAAGATGATGGTGATGTTTTCACCACGGTTGAGTGCATGGATGGTCTCAGCTGTACCGATGCAAGCCAAGTCACCATCGCCTTGGTAGGTAAACACGAGGCGGTCAGGCCACAAACGTTTGATCGCAGTAGCTACGCCCGGAGCACGTCCGTGAGCTGCTTCCTGCCAGTCAATATCGATATACTTGTATGCAAACACGGCACATCCGACAGGAGAAACACCTACGGTCTTCTCTTCCATTTGCATCTCTTCGATGACTTCTGCGATGAGCTTGTGTACTACACCATGACTACATCCTGGGCAATAGTGCATAGGCACGTCATTCATCAGTGTAGGTTTCTTATAAACCAGATTTTCCGGTTTGATGATATTCTCTTTTGTCATAATCATTTCCTTTATAAATTAGAATAAGAATCGGAGGAGGAACTCTACCAATTTTACAAATATGGAAGCTGAACATACGTAGATGAACACGTGACGGTCTTCCACTCCATAATAACAAGCTACGGAAGCAATAGCACCGATGATGAACACAATGTTCAAGATAGTTCTAATTTTGTAAGTATCCATATCATTAATTAATTTACAAATGTGAATAATATTAGCACATTGGCATATTAGCACATTAATTTCTCCTTCAATGCATTCACCACTTCATCAGGGTCAGGCACAATACCTCCCAAGCGGCCGAAATGTTCAACGGGTACACTGCAATTTACAGCTAACTTGATATCTTCCACCATTTGTCCAGCATTGATCTCTACGGACAAGATACCTTTCACCTGCTTGGCGCGTTCGGCAATCTGCTTGCTGGGGAACGGCCACAACGTAATGGGACGGAGCAAACCCACTTTGATGCCTTGTGCACGAGCGTCGTCCATCGCCTTTTGAGCAATACGGGCACACGAACCGAAAGCAACAATGAGGTATTCAGCATCGTCACAATTTATTTCCTCGTAGCGCACTTCATTCTCTTCAATGAGACGATATTTTTTCTGCAACTCAATATTACGCTTTTCCATCTCTGCAGGGTCGAGTTCCAACGAGGTGATGATGTTCGGCTGACGACCCTTGGTACGTCCGAAGGTTGCCCAGGGACACTCCTTGGCTATCTCCTCTTCGGTACGGCGAGGCTTAAAGGGAGGCAAAACCACTTTCTCCATCATTTGGCCAATCACACCATCAGAGAGAATCATGGCCGGATTGCGGTATTTAAATGCCAACTCAAACGAAAGGTCTACAAAATCCGCCATCTCTTGCACTGAAGCTGGAGCCAGCACTATCAGGCGATAATCACCATGTCCACCCCCCTTTACACTTTGGAAGTAGTCGGCCTGGCTTGGTTGGATTGTACCAAGACCCGGACCTCCACGCATAACGTTTACAATAAGACAGGGCAATTCCGCTCCTGCAATATAAGAGACACCTTCCTGCATCAAACTCACACCGGGACTAGATGATGAGGTCAGTACACGTTTACCAGCACCTGCTCCACCGTACACCATGTTGATGGAGGCGACTTCGCTTTCCGCCTGAAGCACCACCATGCCGGTAGTTTCCCAAGGCTTCTGCTCGGCCAACGTTTCCAATACTTCTGATTGGGGTGTGATGGGGTAACCGAAGTAACCGTCGGCGCCGCAACGGATAGCGGCATGGGCAATGGCTTCGTTACCCTTCATCAATACAACTTCTTTTTCTGCCATATTTTAGTTTTTAATTATTTTTTGTACGAATCACCAGCCACTCTTGTAGCTCGTCACTATTCACCAATTTTACTCTTTCACCTTATACACCGAGATACATCCATCAGGACATACGGTAGCACATGCTGCACATCCGATGCAAGTATCATCTTTCACTTCGCGGGCAAAGTGATAGCCCTTCTTGTTTACTTCTTTACTTGTCAGCTCCAGTACGTCCAGCGGGCAAGCCACTACACAAAGGTTGCATCCTTTGCAACGCTCGGTGTCCACGACTGTAGCTCCTTTGATTTTTGCCATACGCTATATCTATTTATGATTTGTGATTTATGATTTATTTAATACATCAGCACATTGCCACATCAGCACATCAGCACATTAGCACATTGACAATCACTGATTATACATGTCTTTATTATAGAACTCCAAGATTTCCATCAACATGCGGTGAGCCTCTTTGGCTGGACTTTCGGGATTCAAGCTGATAGCTTCAAGGTAATTGTTCAATGCCTGTTGCCAATTGCATAGCTTGCGGTAGGCATTGCCACGCAAGTAATAGAGTTCATCATCCTCGCAACCGTCGTCTATCAGTGTACCCAATTGAGTGATGGCCTCCTGAAGAGCACCTTCATCGATGAGCTTTTTGATATTTTCTTTTATTTTTGTCATAAGCGGCTGCAAAGTTACACTATATTTCTTATATTCCTATCAAAAAGCGAAAAAAGTGGCAAATAAATTGCCACTTTGTATTATTTCATAATATTTTTGATAGCTTTCCGATTGATGAAGGTCTCCAAATCGTTGAATATCTCTTCGGTGCGGTCGATGGTCTTGACTCTGAACTTTCCGCTCTTTCTTGCCAACTTGGTGCCTTTCTTGTTCAGTGCCCATTCGTTGGTGATCCATTCTTCGGCATTGAACTTCGTTCCTCCTTCGCGCTCTTCCTCATACCAATATCGGATATCGAAGATGCGTACTATGATTTTCCGGTCATAGCAAGCCAAGTTTATTTTATAGTACACGCGTGTGCGGTCGAGTGACAGGAATTTGTTGGCAAACACCATCCATTCTTCACCACCGGCCGTAAGTTCGAAAGCCTCGGGATTAGTGGACAACACCTTGTGGTTGGGCATCTCTTTTACTGGTGCATATTGCTTGTTGGCCCATTCTTGTACGGCAAGATAGATGTCGTTGGCATTCATGGGGATTTCAATATTCTTGGTAAAGATTACTCGGCCGTTTTCTACAGGTACGGCATCCTTAGCCAAATATTTGGCATCGTCTTTAACTTGTGCCACACTCATCAACGGGAGCATGAGCAGCATAAACAGAATTTTTTTCATATCGTTATCTCTTTTCTTTATTCTAAATATTGAGCAAACTTAGGCAAAATTCTCTCACCATCCAACGTTTTGCCTATTATTTTATAGGTTTTTAGTAAACACAAAATTGTGCAACTCGCAAATGGACTCCCCTTCGGTGGGTGATGAGAAGACGAAATAGAGGGCATGTTTCCCTTTGAACCCACTCAAGTCCTGCAATTCAATGCGCATGTCAACCCGGTCTTGAGGAGTGTCTTTGCTGAGTTGGAGGCTTCCCACCTTCTTGCCTCCCTTCTTTTCCCAAGGGCTGTCAAGCATCACATCCATCGTGCCATCGATGCCTTGCGGCTTCAGATTAACCAACAGAGATACGGGAGCAGAGCCGATGTGGTCGAAGTTGAAATACTTGTATCCGACAATGGAGCCGCTTGTGTTGTTCACCACAGGATTGTGGTTGAACTCCAAGTCGTAAATATCTGATTTGCCATCATACTCAGCGTAGCGTGGCTGTACATACGAGCCGGAGAAGAGGAAATTGGGATACTGGTGGCCTATACCTTGTGGGCCTGTGTAGTAGCACGCGATACCGGCAGAATATCTCTGTAAGGGATTCAAGCCATTGAGGGCGAATCCTTCAGAGGTGTATTCGCCTTCGCTGATTTCAACTTTTCCGTCCGGCCCTTCGGTCACCTTCACTTCAATGGGAGCCACCATGGCCTGGCGCGAAAATTCGTCCGTACCACACTGGCGATGGTAGAACACGTACCATTGTCCTTCAATCTCGATGATGCTTCCATGAGTGTTTCCTGTAAGGGTAGCCGTGTAGATGGTATCACCCTCGGCATTGGTGTCGCGTCCGCGTCCGTCAATGATAGTTCCCCCGTATGTGAAGGGGCCAAGGGGCGAATTGCTATAGGCGTATGCCAAGGTGTAATTGGTGCCCTTCATGCCAAACTCTCCATCGTATGTCCATCGGCTGTAGATGAATACGTACTTATCCTTGATTTTTCGGATGGACGAGGCTTCGAAGAAGCGGAATACTCCCTCTTGATTGAGGTTCGAAACCATATCCTTGACGGGCTTTGTCCCTGGTTTTACCGTAGCCATGGTCGTAGGGTCAAGTTCTGCTCCCCACGATTCCTCGAATCCCCAGTATCCATACACACGGCCATCATCATCCACGAAGACAGCAGGGTCGAACCGGAGGTCGCCTATGGTCTCTGTCGGCTTTTCGGGATTCCAGTTGCATACTTCAAAAGGACCGTCGGGGCGGTCGGATTTGGCAATCATACCGTTTCGAGGGCCATGTTGGTTGTTCGGATAGAGATAATAGGTTTTCTTTCCATCAGCATCGGTCACCAAAGTCACGTCAGGAGCATACAACACATCGCCCACCCCACCCTCGTTCAAGGGATTTCCTTCGGCATCCAGTTTGGATTCAAAGATAACTCCATCATAGCGCCATTGACTGAGGTCATTCACCGGTGCCGACCACACCACCTGTTCGCGTCCGCAATATTCTGTTACCAATGCATCGTGCGAACCATAGATGTATACACGCATCTCGCCCGGATTGTCGGGGTCTTCAAAAATGTAAGGCTCTGCATCGGGGATATATTCCCACATAGGCAGGAAGGGATTTGCTGCCATACTCTCCAATGCGGCTTCTGGTTGAGCCGCCTGCTTGCACCCGCAGGTCATCAGCGCCAATGCGGCCACCGATGCTAAAGATTTCATATTCATAATAGTCTTTGTCTTTATGGATTCGTAAAGTTTGAGCAAAAGTAGGGAATAAAATCGAAGGAGCAAAGTTTTTTGTGTAAAAATAAGCAGAGGGGCAGATGAAAGGATTATCGTCCCTGTTTTTTCTCGTACAGAAAAAAAATAGGGACAGTCCGAAAAATATAGGAGCAACAAAGAAAAAAAGAGGCGCATCTTGTAGGATGCACCTCTTTCCTTAATTTATTATGAGTGACAATTACTCTGCTTCAGCAACTACCTCGAAAGGAATTTCAACAGAAACTTCCTTGTGAAGTTTTACAGTAGCCTTGTAAGAACCTACTTCCTTCACTGCACCTACCACGATAATCTTGCGGTCGATGTCGTGACCCAACTTCTGGAGTTCTTCAGCAATCTGGATGCTACCTACAGAACCGAAGATGGTGCCTGTTGCGCTAACCTTAGTGGCGATGGTCAATGAAACCTCTGCCAACTGAGCTGCCAAAGCTTCGGCATCAGCCTTAATCTTGGCCAACTTGTGAGCGCGCTGCTTCAAGTCCTCAGCCAACATCTTCTTGGCAGCGGGTGAAGCGATAACGGCTTTACCGGTAGGAATAAGATAGTTACGGCCGTAGCCAGACTTTACGGTTACGATATCGTTCTTGTAACCCAAACCTTGAACGTCTTCTTTCAAAATGATTTCCATACAAATTCCTCCTTCTTTATTATTTCATCATGTCAGTTACGAATGGGAGCAAAGCCAAGTGACGAGCACGCTTAACGGCCTGAGCCACACGACGCTGATACTTCAATGAAGTACCGGTAATACGACGGGGCAAAATCTTACCCTGCTCGTTCAAGAACTTCTTCAAGAATTCGGGATCCTTGTAATCAATATACTTGATACCGCTCTTTTTGAAACGGCAGTATTTCTTCTTCTTAACATCTACGGTCGGCGGAGTTAAATATCTGATTTCTGATTGCTGTGCCATGATTATGCCTCCTTATTAGTTGATTTAACACTTCTTCTCTTAGCTGCGTACTCAGCTGCATACTTGTCAAGTTTGGTAGTCAGGTAGCGGATTACACGCTCGTCACGACGATAGTTCAATTCCAACTTGGCGATGGCAGTGGGCTCAGCCTTAAACTCGATCAACTGATAAAAACCAGTAGACTTCTTCTCGATGGGGTATGCCAATTTCTTCAAGCCCCAGTTCTCTTCATTGATAATCTCTGCGCCTTCAGCTGCGAGAATACCTTTGAATTTCTCTACCGCTTCCTTCATCTGAACATCAGACAAAACGGGAGTCAAAATGAAAACGGTTTCGTATTGATTCATACTACTTTGTTAATTAATAAATTATTTAATTAGAAAATCGGCCGCAAAGGTACGCTTTTATTTTGGAAGATGGAAACTTTCTGAGTCTTTTTTACACTTTTCCCCCATTATTCTTCTTAAAAAAGATTTATTTTCATGCAAAAGTAGTGTTTTTCCCGTTTAAAGCAGTATCTTTGTCGTTGTTTAAACAATTATTGCAATCATGGCAGAACCTTTTAACTTTGACATCAGTCTGATTTTTGCTATCCTCAACGGGAAAGTATCTGCAGCCATCAACCGCAGACTCATCCGCAATTTCCGCGAGAACGGTTTGGAGATTACACCCGAACAGTGGACAGTCCTGCTCTTTTTATGGGAAAAGGATGGCGTGTCGCAGCAGGAATTATGCAACGCCACATTCAAGGACAAGCCCAGCATGACCCGCTTGATAGACAACATGGAGCGGCAGAACCTGGTCGTGCGCATCGCCAGTAAAAACGACCGGCGCACCAACCTCGTCTACCTCACCCGACAAGGACGCGAATTGCAGGACCGCGCCCGCAGTGTAGCCAACCGTACACTGAAAGAGGCATTGGCCGGACTCACCATCGAGGAGCTCCGTGTCAGCCAGGAGGTACTCAGAAAGGTGTTTTCCAATGCGAAAAGCGAAATATAAGGCCGGAAATTAAAAGAAAATCGGCAAATTAGAACTTTTTTTAATAAAATATTTCGTTCATTAGAGAATTATGCGTTCCTTTGTAGCAAGAAATCAAAATAATATAAAATAAATAATTGCAATGAATACATTTTTAAAGAATTTAGGTCTGATACTGGTGGTTATTGGCGCAATTATCCTGATTGTGTGTTTCCTCACCGGTAATGTAAATGAGAATCTTCCTTTGGTAGGTTCAGCAGCATTGATTATCGCTGGCATTATCACCCATATCGTTCTCAACAAGCGCATTGATTAAGAGACGGTAACACGAAAGAAAAAAGAAAGACGGGAGTACACTATATGGATGGTGTGCTCCCGTCTTTTATATATTCAAGTTTCACAAGTAGAATTATATATATATTAAGGTATAAGGAGGCACAGAGTGCTTCTTATATCAAACTCACGTGAAGAACCATTCGTCGGGCATGAAAGATACGTACGACGAGCACGAAAGAACCGTATCTTCAGCGCTCCACATCCGCATCTTGTTTTTGCCACAAGAATGGCATTCTTGCTAATGGAAGAATGCAATCTTTTACCAGTAGGAATACCGTTCCTAAAGTTCCGAAGATTCATCCCTAAAGTTTCGCCGAAATTCTCCTGCGCATCCGCCGGTGCGCAGTTGCGCACGAACGGAAATTCTCCTAAATTTCGGTGGAATTTTAGGAGAGGT
>JAFWYQ010000080.1 GCA_017517605.1 Bacteroidaceae bacterium | reverse complement strand
CGAGTGCTACTATAGACTATCCGAAACGGATAACGGAGAGTTATGCTGGAGGTGGGAAGAGGTAGATGGCGGCGCCTTTGTGAACCCCGCACACAAAGCCTATCTCGCATCAAGCAAGACGGAGGTGCCCGATGAGGTGCTTCTGGGAGATATCATCACTACTATATGCCCTATGGCCGCAGACCAAAGCCATACTGATGCTACTTACAATCTTGCCGGACAGCGGGTAGACAAAGCATATCCATCTATCGTCATCCAGAACGGCAAGAAGGTGTGGCGACGGTGAGAATATGAGTGGTGAATTTAGGCTGCGGCTCGGAAAAACTCAAATAAAATTTGATATTTCGTTCACCCTGCTCAACTTTAGCTTGTGCTTTGAAACTCAGTTGATACAATACATATAGCGAAACGAAAGATTTACACTTTTTGTACACTATTTTGGCTGCTCATACATCGGACACATATTGTGCGAAAATAAAACTATATCTTACTCTGTTAGCACTTTCTTTCCGTTTATGATGTAGACTCCTTTTTCCAAGGAAGTGGACTGTATCCGTCTCCCGTAGAGGTCGTATACTGCATTCTGTCTTATTCCCGGTACGTTATCTTTCAGCTCTTTGATGCCAGAATCATCAACTCCCAGATAGGAAAGTCGGAAGTTGTCGAAGACTAACCAGGTGGTTCCATTGGTCGGTTCCGTGATTCCGAAAGTCAAGTCCTTTCCATTAAGGACATTGATGCTTACAGAGAGTAGCCCGTAACGTTCATCGGCTGCCATCATGTTGCGTTGTGTGTCGAAATCAGACCCAGCACAGCTTTGCGTCACTATAGCCTTTTGTGTCTCTTCGCCAGTCTTCGCGAATAGGTATCCAGTGTTGTTGCCCTCGCCATTGGCCATTTGACAACTTATGACGTATTGTCCTGTGGGTAAACCCTTCAGCGTCTGCTGCATCGTAAAGTTTGTGCTGTGCCATGTTTCTGCGGCGCCATTGAAACGCTGATTACCGAAGGTCCCCTTGACTGTCCATAACGCCCATGAGTTGCCTTCGAAAGATGGATTCTGGATGAGTATGCTGGCATCGGCCGGAACGGCTTGACTATTGATATAGTCTACATGGAAGCGTTCGCGTGGGATGGCAAAGATTTGAAAATGCCCCACCTCATCTCCCGTTTTGTTGCAAGCGAGCTCTTCGCCATCAATATATCCGTTCTCTGGAGTCCACAGACCGAGCCAGTTGCCTGCATAAGTGCCGTTCTCGATAATCCATGAACTGCCGACATTTTGAAACATAAAGCGGGCCCAACTGATGGCATAGGGTTGGTCGTGAGTGCGGAAGTTCCATGCTGCATTCATTTCTGTCTGCAATAACAAACCGTCGTAGTCAATGTTACGAAGACAGTAGCCCCCATCAAAGGCTTCGATGGTAAAGAGCGTCGAAACATCATTGGTAGGATTGATGGAGGTTCGGTAATAGAGAGCCTTGTTGCCATTCTCTTCGCCATCGGTCAGGTGCAGCATCAGATCAGCTTCATCGGCACAGAGCACGAAATAATGGCTATCAAGCATTTCGTCCAGTTGGTCCGTTGTAGTGACATGGCTATAACCATTCTCGTAGGTGAGCAAATTGGTGTAATAGGAGAATTGCGCATCTTTAAGCGTAACGGTATAGGTGTAGATTTCACCGTTGAATGTTGCTGTGACGACAGCTGGATCCTCCACCGAAGGCAATGTATAGGTGAATCCTCGGCTTCCGTCGCTCCAGACGATATCTTGTGAGTTTGTTCCTCCAGGAACCTCAAGCCTCAACACCACCTTCGACCCGGGGAACACTTCGACAGAGTCGCACAACACCTCGCCACCATCCACTGAAATGAGCTGACGTGCCGGCACTACAGTTAATCGGAAGTGTGCCTCACTGACAGCTCCACTCTGATTGGCAAACTGGCAAGTGTAGTCTCGGCTTGCCGTGAGGTTATTTACGACGATGGTGGGGCCTGTAGAACCATTGTCCCAAAGGTAATCATCAGTCCAACCCGTAACAGCCTCAGCATACAGGATGACGCTTGTACCGCTCAAGATTGTTTTCTCTGCAATTGGTTCGATGAGTCCCTCTACGGTGATTTCCTGTTTCATCGGGTCGGCCTGCGCATCACCGGCTACAGCTATGGCAAATGACTGCCTGCTCTGTGTGCCATTGGCTGCTGTGTAGGTAACCCGATAAATGTAGCTACGATCTGCCTTGACGGTGATTTGTCGGGTAGTTTCACCCGTCTCCCACTGCCATTTCCCCGTGTCGGTGAGGTTATCGGGGAGTTGTGGGATGAGGGTTATTTCAGCGCCATCTGCGGGAATAGCCGCACTCGGCCCATGCGTATATTTATATTTCAGTCCACCAAGGTTAGTCTGATCTTTCAATGTATCACCTTTATAAACAATATCACCGCTGAGTGGAGTGATTGCATCCTCGGGACTGATGAGCGGACGATAGTTGGTGAGTGAACTGAATCCGAGATGGTCGAAACCGCCAGAGTTAGCATTATAGTTACCTCCTCCGCCATCGGGACAGAGTAGCTCTGCCGCTTTATCGGTGAATGTCAGTTTCACGCCACGCAGTCCTTCGTAGTATCCGCGAATACGATCCCAGTTGGGACGACGCTCTCCCACACCTCGCGAGTCGGCACAAGGCATTTGCCAACTTGCACCTCGTGGCCCCGCACAATCGGCATATTCATAGATTATCCAAGGTAAATCCGTAGGAGATACCCCTGCATAGTTTTGTGCGCACACATACTCACAGCCAGCAACAATACGGTCATCCATATAAGCATATAAGTCATCACCTTGATTGAAGCCAATCTGGCACACATCGAGAGCGCAGCAAAGAGCCATAACCGCATGTCCTTGGTCACGACCGCTCTCCTGCATCTGTCCTAAGTAACCCAAGGGACCACGTTCGTCGGGTAGCACCACAGGAACCAAGTTGCCTATAAATTCATTGCAACCATCATTGAAAATCATCGGAAGCTTGGAGCGATCTTTTTGGAATGTCCCTTGATGGTCGTACTTGTAAAATGAGACTCCCTGATTGTACATGTGGACATCATCACAAAGGATACCGATGGACATCACGCAAAGCACGTTACATAGTCCCCAGTTGCTCCAATAGTGCCCTGGGCGCTCACCTCGGCTAGGATTACGGAAGTTCATCCATGTGTCGTGGCGGCGGCGCAGGAAGTCAATGGAGGGATTGTACCAGACCTTCACCATCCATTGCTTGAAACGTTCAAAATCTTCACGGCTCCATCCGTCATAGTCACGCATAAGTTCTGCAGCATTGGCAAAGCCATATCCGTAGAGTCCGGCAGCAAGAGAGATATTCGTATTTCCTGTCACAGCTTTGGTTATATTGCACCAATTCATCAGTGTGTTTACCGCAGCATCGGCATGGGCACGATCCCCACTTATCTTCCAGCGCAGTGCATTCTGGAAAGCAATAGCGGCTCCACGAGCAGCATTCATGTAGTTATCCCCAGTCAATCCACGTTGCACGTTCTCTGTAGGCCATGAGGCTGAGTTGGCTTGGGCATATTGATTGCTACAAAGTATTTCCCAAGCGCGCACCATGTAATCATCCTTCTCCTCAAAGATAAGTCGTTTGGCACGGTCAATATCATCCTGTGTGACCAATGCACCCGGATGTACGAAACCCTGTTCGCCGGCCTTGTATGCCATGGGCTGTTTGGCTTTATACCCTTTAGTATTCTCCACTTGAGCACACTTAGCCTGCAGTGAGGCCACCAATTCGTCAATCACTGCTTGGGAGGCTCGGGCTGCACTGAGTTCCGCCTCGGCCACACGGAGCTCATCCCGCAGCTCAGCCATAGCATTGGGGGCATAACCCTCCGTTGCCGCATCGAGCAATTGGCGACAATCCTCTATGGCGGCCTCAAGCACTGTAAAATCTCCCGTACTTCCATAGCGGAACTCCTCTTCAAGCAAGTAGGCTACGGAAGCCAAATCCTCGATCATCTCGTCGCTTACGGCTCCATCATAAATACGAAAGTCACTTACCAAAGTTTGCTTGAGGTAACTATCTCCACTGAACGGGGCTCGTCCTATCCAACAATACTCAGGAATATCGTGAAACGTGTTTTTCAGTATGGGCATGTTTGTGGATTGTTGCACGCGTCTACCATCAATAAACAGCTCGCCCTTAGCCCCTTTCTGCCGATATAGCACATGTATCCAACGTCCTTTCTCCGATTCCGAGCCTTGTTCCATCCCAATTTCGTTGCCCCATCCTGTAACAGAGGTTGCCAGACGTTGCGCATTGAGGCGATAGGCAGTATACGCGCCCGACGTTTCAGCCGTGGCCTCCAACTGCGAGAATGCCCACAAGAAATATCCTGCTCCTGAAAGCGAAGCCTCACGAGCGACGCGATAATAGGCCGAAATGGTATGGTCCTCTAACTTACTAACAATTCGTCCAGCCCTGACTGTCATGTTCAGATAACCAGAGCCATTGCCTAGATCTAAAACCTTATATTTCCCCATGCTCTTAACCGAAGCATCTCTCATCATCCTTGCGGTTATCCCAGAAACAGTGTCTTTCACCGAAGTACTGGTAACATTGGAAAAATCAAAATGAAGTTTCAATTGTGCTTCCTGTGCATAAACACTACCCATAGCCCATAGCATAAGGCATAGAAAGAATAGAGTCTGTTTTTTCATAATAGAATTGATATTAAATTTTTCGTACAATTCATGGCTTGCTTGCAGTGCAAAGATAAATCTTAAAAGGAAAGTTTTAACCACATATCATTTATTTTTGCTATAAAGAAAAAACAAAACGGTATCTTGTACAATTGTTGCATCCGTATAGTGTACGATTGTTGTACCACCTGAAAAAATGACATCCTCAAAGTCATAAAAACCACTGCCAAATCTATCCTTTATTGGAATTAATCCTTATCTTTGCCAAGGATGCTTCAGCATTGCGTGGCTACGAGTAACGCCTAATGAGAATTAACGATATAGCGATGTATAATTATATATTAAAACGCATTGGATGGGTAATCAGCTTGGTGCTTTGCTGTATTCATTCGACACAAGGGCAGACAGGGCTCAAGCACCTAACCGTCGCCAATGGGTTACATAGCAACCAAGTACGTCAGATAATAGAACTCCCCAACGGACAGATGCTGGCTGCAACAGAAGGAATGTTCAACCTATATGATGGACGAGCATTCAGACCTTGCGTTTGTAACCTGGACAGTGTGTATAACCTTCCTTCATTTGGTGGACATAGTTTTTTTTGGCAAGGAGACTCGCTACTCTGGATAAAGGACTTCTATTCATTATACGTGTACGACACGCGCACAAGGCGGTTCAGATACGACTATGAATCAAGGCTAACAGAGGATGAGGTACGCGATTTTGCTCACGAGAATGGCGACTCGCTGACCCAAGCGCGAGTTGAAATGTTGAATCCCTATCGCCCGTTCTTTAATTCATTGGTGAGAGGTACACCTATGCAAAATGAATGGTTACAGGCATATGCCATGGACCGACAAGGCGGTCAATGGCTAGGGATGCAGTCGGGAGGTATATTATATGTACAGCCTTCTCGTCCTCTGACACAGGTTATCCCAATAGGTGTCGACGATGTCATTCTGAAGATGATGCCATTAGACCATACGATGATATTAGCAGGGGGAAGAAGTGGCGTATACATTTATGACACCCACAAGCAACGAATAGTGAAGACCATTGATACAGGCTACATGGCTTGTTCTGACATTGCCAAAGATAGCAAAGGGCACATATGGATCTCATCACAGAAAGGATTGCAGTGTTATGACAACGGAGAACTGCTCAAATATGACAAAAGTAACATCGACGGGCTGATGCACCACCATGTACGCTTTGCCTATCCGCTGAGTGATGGACGTATGCTTCTATGCAACATCATACATCATCTGGGATATCTCGATATAAACAAAAAGCATTTTACCCTACTTAACGAGAAGATACCCGAACTGGAACGCTACCGTACCATCATAGCAGCTTGTCCAACACATCGTGACGATGAGGTGGTGGTATGTACACAGAATGGGCTATTCATCCTCAATGTAAAGACTGACAAAATACGTACCATAGATGCTGTGGAGAAATATAATCGCTATACACGAAAAATAAATTGTGCTATAAGAGACCATAAAGGACGGATATGGATAGGCACTCAGAATGGGTTGCTGCTAATGCAGAAAGATGAGGTTAGGCGCATAGCAGAGGATGATGGCCTATCAAACACCTGTATACGCAGCCTTGTAGAAGACAGTCATGGGAACATCTGGGTAGGAACCTCAAATGGAATCAACCGTATATATGCCGAAGGGACCGAACTGTATATCTTGCCTTTGGGACCTTCAGATGGCGCTCCACGGGTAGAAATGAACGAAAGAGGAGCTTGCCTCATGCCTGATGGGAAAGTCTACTTTGCCACTCAGGAAGGACTGGTATGTATCCCTTCCGATGCTCTTGCAGACAATCCGGTCTCCTTGCCTGTCCGTATCGTTGGCCTTAGCGTATCAGGTAGAGAGATATTCCCTGATGAGAATGGGTTGACATTAGACCATCGGGACAACTATCTGGAGATACAATTCTCGGCACTCCACTACGCCGCTCCTGAGCGCACAAGATACCGATATCGCCTACAGGGCGTAGATACTGACTGGATATACGCAAATGGTGAGGACGGAGTCGCCGAAGCCCATTACCACGCATTAGCTCCAGGCGAATTCCTAATAAAGAAATTACCGCTTATATCATATTCGGTGTGTTTATCGTTTTAGTTGCGGCGGCGCTGTTGTTCGTAAATAACGGTGACGGAAGCGGAGATTCGCCAACGGGCGCAGGTAAGGCAAAAATAAAAGAACTGCGCGAAGCTTTTGAAGCGCAAAAGGCATTAGAAGCGCAAGCGGCGGCGGAACAATCCGTTACTGAAGACGTTGGTGGTGACGGCTCTATAGAAGAAACTGCTGATGAAGAAGAACAGGCGGAAGAATTTGCTGACGACGAAGACTTTGAAGATGAAAGTTCAAGTTCTATAGAAACGGAACAGGCTGACGGCACAGAAGATAAATTTAACGGTTTTAGTAAAAGACACGTTCCGTTTAGCGAAAAATTAACAAGGCTATCGGAAGAAGTTTTAGGCTACTATAACTTTATTAAAGAAAAGTTTGGCGAATATAAGCGCGTTTCTATTAGAGAATCGCTTAAAGGCATTTCAATAAGAAACGGCAGAAAACTTATAGCAAAACTTACTATAGTTGGCAAAACGTTAAGATTGCATTTGGCGCTTGACGTTGACGCGTTTAACTTTAACGCTTATTTCCAAAGAGATTTATCAAGTAAAAAAGCGTTCAAAGAAACTCCGTTTACCGTAAGGGTAAAAAGCGCAAGGGGG
>JAFWYQ010000079.1 GCA_017517605.1 Bacteroidaceae bacterium | reverse complement strand
TCAATAAATAGTTCCTTTTTACAGGTAAATCTTCCTTAAAATGTGGTTTTTCATGTAATTTTGCACAGTTTTAAGGTGAGTTCTATAAATTCGCATTGTCGAAAATTAGGTTTTAGCCAGATTAAAGTGCTCATCCTTGTTGACAATCTGTGGGACGGGTTGATGAGAGCTATGCTCGAATAATTCAGAGAACCCACCGTAATGAAATATGGCACAATTTACAGAAGAAGAGCTGCTGATGCGCCGCATCACGAAGCACTTCCGTAAGGGGGTGGTGAACTATCGGTTGATAGATGATGGCGATACAATTCTGGTAGGCCTGTCGGGAGGGAAAGACTCGTTGGCATTGCTGGAGTTATTGGCTGCCCGTGCCCGCATTCATCGGCCTCATTTCCAAGTGAAGGCGGTGCATGTCTGCATGACGAATATTCCTTATCAGACCGATGTGGAGTATCTGCGTTCCTTCTGTGAATCGTTGGGAGTACCGTTCGGGGTGTATGAAACCTCGTTCGACCCTACGACCGATACCCGCAAATCGCCCTGTTTCCTCTGCTCGTGGAATCGCAGGAAAGCGCTCTTTACCGTGGCAAAGGAATGGGGATGCAACAAGATTGCCCTCGGTCACCACATGGACGACATTCTCCAGACCCTGTTGATGAACGTTACATTCCAAGGGGCATTCAGTTCGATGCCTCCCAAGTTGGTGATGCGCAAGTTTGAAATGACCATCATCCGCCCGATGTGCCTTGTTCACGAGGCAGACCTGGAAAAACTTTCTCTCCTACACGGCTATAAGAAACAGGTGAAGAACTGTCCGTACGAAGAGGCTTCGAACCGTGCACAGATGAAGCGTATCTTTGATGAGTTGGAAAGACTTAATCCCGAAGCCCGATACAGTTTGTGGGGAAGTATGACCAATGTGCAGGAAGATTTGTTACCAGAGAAAATAGATTAATAGATATATGAAAGGTATTTATACTGTATTGCTTTTGATTGGGTCCAATGTGTTGATGACCCTTGCGTGGTATGGTCACTTGAAATTGCAGGAAATGAAAATCAGCAACTCGTGGCCTTTGATTGGTGTGATTGTGTTTTCGTGGTGTGTGGCATTCTTTGAGTATTGTCTGGCGGTACCTGCCAACCGCATAGGTTTCAATGGCAACGGCGGGCCTTATTCGCTCATGCAACTCAAGGTAATCCAAGAGGCTGTTTCTCTGGTGGTGTTCACCGTCATCGTTACGACGATGTTCAAAGGCGAGTCGCTTCATTGGAACCATGCGGCAGCCTTTCTTTGCCTCATTGCGGCCGTATATTTTGCTTTTATGAAATAATTCAAGTATTAATCATTAAATAATTCAAGAACTATGTCACTTTGGAGAGTTATCTTATCAATTATCTTTCCGCCCCTTGCCGTGTATGATCAAGGTTGCGGTTCCATCCTCATTGTATTGTTGCTCACTTGCGCCGGTTGGATTCCCGGTGTGATTGCCGCATTGGTTATCCTCAATAAGGGTAAATAATAGGGGGAACAAGGGAAAAAGGCGCGGATTACGCGGATAACACGGTTTCTATTATTTGTCCGTGTCAATCCGCGTAATCCGCGCCTATTATATATATAAGGTATAAGAACCCTTTATTTGCTCAACTGCTCGTGCATGTTCTGTGCGGCACGGCGTCCGTCACCCATGGCGAGGATTACCGTTGCACCTCCGCGCACGATGTCGCCACCGGCATAGATGGTGGGGATGTTGCTCTGCATCTGTTCGTTGACGGCGATGGTGTTCTTGCGACCCAGTTCCAATCCCTTCACTGAGGTGGGGACGATGGGGTTGGGCGATACACCTACGGCCACTACGGCCATGTCGATGTCCAGGGTTACTGTTGCACCGGGGATGGCTACAGGGCTACGGCGTCCGCTGGCATCGGGTTCGCCAAGCTCCATCTTCTGCAATACCACCTGCTTTACGGCTCCCTTCTCGTCGGCAATGTATTCGATGGGGTTGTGCAAGGTCAGGAACTCGATACCTTCTTCTTTCGCGTGCTTCACCTCTTCGAGGCGGGCGGGCATTTCAGCTTCGCTACGGCGATAGACGATATAGACCTTCTCGGCTCCCAAGCGTTTGGCTGTACGGCAAGAGTCCATAGCGGTGTTACCCCCACCTACAACGATGACGTTCTTGGCCGGATTGATAGGAGTATCGGTATCGGGGTTGGATGCATCCATCAGGTTTACGCGAGTGAGGTACTCGTTGGATGACATGATGTTCACGCTATTCTCGCCCGGGATGTTCATGAAGTTGGGCAATCCGGCACCACTGGCAATGAAGATGCCCTTGTAACCCTCCTGTTGCAACTCCTCTACACTGATGGTCTTTCCGATGATGCAGTCCTTCACGAACTTCACGCCCATCTTCTCGAGGTTATTGATTTCCACATCCACAATCTTGTTGGGCAAGCGGAATTCGGGGATACCATACTTCAATACACCACCGATTTCGTGGAGGGCTTCGAATACGGTCACGTCGTAACCATACTTCACCATGTCGCCGGCAAAGCTCAGTCCGGCAGGACCTGAACATACGACGGCAATCTTCATACCGTTAGGCTCGGCCAATTCAGGAAGAACAATATTTCCGCTCTCGCGCTCGTAGTCGGCCACGAAACGTTCGAGATTACCGATGGCCACGGCAGATTTGCCCATCTTCAGGTGTATGCACTGGCTCTCGCACTGCTTCTCTTGCGGACATACACGACCACATACAGCGGGGAGGGCAGAGGTGTGCTTCAACACGCGGGCAGCTTCGAGGAACTCGCCACGCTCTACATTCTTGATGAACGAAGGAATATTAATGCTTACGGGGCAACCTTGCATACAAGTGGGGTTCGCACAATCGAGACAACGCTTGGCTTCCACCATGGCCTGTTCCTTGGTGTAACCGGTATTTACTTCCTCAGTACGTGTAGTGGCACGATATACGGGGTCGAGTTCGTTCATCGGGCAACGCTCGATGCTGGTGCGGTCCTTCGGCTTCATGCTCTTGCGGAGCTCGTCGCGCCAAGGTGCATTGCGGTCGAGAAGCACTTCCATCGGTGCCTGACAAGCCTTTTCGGCACATGGTTTGCAACCTTCTTCCTTCACTTCGGTTTGGGGAACGGCCTTGCAGACGTGTTGCTCCAAGTGGCTCATCTCTTCCAATTCCACCTGCTTGAACGAACCCATGCGCTTGAACATCTCGTCGAAATCCACTTGATGACCGTCAAATTCAGGACCATCCACGCACACGAACTTCGTCTTGCCACCCACGGTGATACGGCAAGCGCCACACATACCCGTACCATCCACCATGATGGTGTTCAGTGACACGTCGGTGGGGATTTCGTATTTCTTGGTCAAGAGGCAGCAGAACTTCATCATGATGGCGGGGCCGATGGCAAAGCACTTATCGACCTTCTCGCGCTTGATGACACTTTCGATACCTTCAGTCACAAGGCCCTTGGTGCCGTAGGAACCGTCATCGGTCATGATGATTACTTCGTCGGACGAAGCGCGTACCTCCTTCTCAAGGATAATGAGTTCCTTTGAACGTCCGGCCAGGACGGAGATGACGCGGTTGCCCGCAGCCTTCAGCGCCTGGATGATGGGGAGCATGGGAGCCACACCCACACCGCCACCGGCACATACTACGGTTCCGTAGTTCTGTATGTGGGTGGCTTGTCCGAGCGGACCTACCACGTCCATGATATAGTCGCCTACATTCAGTTGGCACAATTTGGTGGATGACAATCCCACGGTCTGGATGACCAGTGTGATAGTTCCCTTTTCAATGTCCGCACCGGCAATGGTAAGCGGCATACGTTCGCCCTTCTCGTCCACACGCACAATGACGAAGTGGCCAGCCTTGCGTGAGCGGGCAATCAGCGGGGCTTCAATCTCCAGTTTGAATACCTTCTCGGAGAATTGTTCTTTACTGATAATTTTGTTCATTGATGTATAATTTTGATTCAATATTCCTCTTTTTGCTTTCAATTTGAAAGTGGATGCAAAGATAATGCTTATTTTTGAAAAGCAAGCAGGATATAGAGAAAACTTTTACTATGTATGATGTATTTCTTTAGGAGTTTCTTCTTATAGGAGTTAAAGGGGGTTATCACTTCGCTTCGCTCGTTAGGAGTTAGAGCCAAATGTCCCGTTTGCGTTGAACCTTGAACCTTAAACCATCTCGTCTCTATTGGATTCTTCACTCTTCACTTCCATATACACAGGATTGCGCAAAGTGGCCACGTTGCGCAACTTTCCTTCCTCCACCAGGCGGTGGATGTGGCGGAGGGCAGTGCTTTCGCGAAGGAGGCAGAGGTGCTGGAGCTGGCGGCGCGTGATGGTGTCGTGGGTGGCGAAATGCTCGGCCAGCTTGGCATCAATCTCCTCGTTGGTCAGCGTCATGGAGTGGAGGCGGATGGTGGAGCGCTCCATCTTGGCGCGGCGCAGCTTCTTCTTCAGCTCCTCGTCGGCACGGAAGTTGACGGCCTTGAACGCCACGGGTGCGCGTTTCATGTCCTCGTGGTTGTGTATCTCCTTGTCGCACCGCAGGCTCACGCTCAGGTAGCCGATGCCTTCGAGGTGGATTTTACGCCCGTCGGCCAAGTGGTCGGCCAGTTTGTCGGCCAGCGAGGTCAACACGGCCTTCACGTCGGCCCTTGTGAGCGAGCTTTCGTACTGTATCTCTTGTGCCAACTTTTCAGTGGTCACTTTCCCGAAGGTCACCACGCGCGGGTGGTAGCTCTTCCCCTCCTTGCCCTTGATGGCAGGCGATTCGTAGAAGTCATAATCTATGGCCATAGCTCTGTTGTTTGAGTGTTTATGCCGCAAAGATACACTTTTTATTACTAAAGTCTGCACTTTTGAACCATAAAAGTCAAACTTTTACTACCTCTTCACCTTGGTCACGAAGTTGCTTCACCTTGGTCACGAAGTCTCTTCACCTTGGTCACGAATCCTCTTCACCTTGGTGAAGGGGAATAGGAAGTCAAACATTTTGTGTATAAAGTCGCTGAAAATAAGTGATAAAGGTGTCATCTTCGCTATCATATCCTTATTGAAGGACACCGGCAGGTGGGCAAAAAACGCTCGTTAAAACGCTAAAATTACTTAAAAAACAGCAGACATGAAGAACGTCAGTAACCTCATTTTTTGTAACTTTGCAACATGACAGGGCCACGAAGGCTCTCGTTTCACTTAATAAATATTGTTATGTCAAAGACATATGAAAACCAAGTGGCCAAGGCTAAAATGCTGGCTGAAGGAATGAAAAAGCATTTGAATGAACTTGCAGTTCATGGTGTTAAACAAGAAGCTCTTGACCTGCTCATCTCGACGAGCGAAGAGGCACTCAAGAGGAGCAAGGAGGTTGACCAGCTTCGCATGGTCGTTTCGGAAAAGGCGCACGAAGCCAATGCTGTCCTGGCTGATGTGAAAGCTAAGTATCAGGAGCAGAAAGCCATCCTCAAGAAATACTATACGGCCGAGCAGTGGGGAAAATTCGGGCTTATGGACAAGCGTTGAAAGATTGGAGGTGAATAAGGAAATCCCTCGTCAAAAGAGAGTTTTTGGCGAGGGATTCCTTTTTTTTATGAAGAATCAGGATTCTGAAGCCAATGGCGGATGTTGGCTCCGTTGGCGGATACGCAAATGCCTCCGCACGTCGGTACGGATAAACTTATAGATAACCCTGTACGTAGGCTCAATCACTCTGCGAGGACGAATGCTGCTATAGCGCATCATCAGTCCCATAAGGCAAAGTATGGCTACGAACAATAACCAACCATATACCTCCTTCATCGATTCAACCAACGCTTGTACCTGTATCATCCCATAGAGGTTACCGATAGACAAATTCCTTATGTCTTGATTCACATGGTCCATTCCCTCGCTCAACCACATGGTGTTGCGGGTCATTGAAACTTTGAATAACCGTCCGACGAGGGCTGTACCGATGTTAGCCGCTAATGCAGAACTGAACATATTGTGCAATGTCACTCCCTGTGTGAAATGAAAAGGGAATGGTAAGCGTGTAATGGATGTAAGCAACGTGGTGCTGATGATAATCTGCGCAACGCATCTTGTGAAAACAGGAAAATACAGAGCCTCTTTGGGCAATGAGTAATCAATTACAAAATAGAAGTACCCAAGATAAATGCCAAGTAATGAAAAACCAATGACCAACATGCGTTGATAAGTCCATTTCCGTACGGCAAAAGATTGCCATGTGAACAATGCTCCCATTACGATACCCACCAACGATACCCAATTGAGTGAGGTGGCGTGGAGGTGGTCATATCCCAATATATTCTCCATCAGAAGGTGCTCGCATATATGTGATGGAGCAAGAAGTATGTTAGCCAACAGAACTCCCAATATAGAAAGTGGAACTATGGGCATCCGCATAGTCTTTATCATGATGTAAGGGTGACGGATGAATGATGCCCTCAGCAAGGTCAATGCCAGCATACTGATACCGAATAGGGTGGCGAAGCGGATGTGCTCTGATTGCCACCAGTCATAATGCTCCCCATATATGCAGACGAACAGAAGGGAGAGGCACGTGGCTCCCCACATCAACATGCCGAGCCAATCCACTCCGAGCAATGGTATGCGTGGCATGATAGCTATGCCTTTATATATGATGAGCACAATAATCCACATGGAAATTAAAAGTCCGATGACAAACCAATGCATATATTCCCAAGATGCCCACCATGAGAAGATGGATATGCCAATGCCTGTAATTTGCATAGCAGCATTCACCGTAAGGAATATGTATGTGAAGAATACTGACATGTCCCGTTTGGGTGATAACCACAACTGAATAGTGGAGTTACACTCAAAGATGGCCCATAGACGGAAAAATCCAGTGATGGTACATACTCCGACAAGAACCATTACATTGGATGTGTGGATGCAAATGATATTTGCAACGATGAGAACCAACAAGCAGGTGGATAGAGTACTTTTGGGTCGTACGGCACTTTTTAGACGAAACATCAATACGAAATAGAGCGACATCCCGACCAATGAGGAGAATCCGGCCATCATCACATCCTCTTGAAGAAGTTGGGTAGAACCCACAATCTCACTCACGGCAGCCATATACACTCCACCTGTGCATTGAAAAACAAACATGAACAGGATAACTACCCAAGGCTTGAGTCTTTCTGGTATAAAGTCTTTTATCTGGGGTATGGAGAATGGCTTATTTTCTTTCCACGACATGTCAGTACAGCACTTTACATTCTACATTCATTCCTGCACTCACCCGCTCCATGGCCTCGGCATCATTTCCTTTTGCGAAATCTATGCGGACAGGGATGCGTTGCTCTATCTTCACGAAATTGCCCGACGAGTTGTCCTGTGGCATAAGTGAGAAACTGGCTCCTGTGGCTCGTGATATTGAACGGACAATACCCTTGAATTGGTGGTTAGGTACCGCATCCACCTCTATCTCCACTTCTTGGCCCACACTGATATTTGCCGTTTGTGTTTCTTTGTAGTTTGCAATTATCCATTTCTCCTCGCTATCCACAATGTCTACCAACGTTTGTCCGGGTTGAATCAGTTGCCCTTGTTGAATCTCTCTACGACCTGTAAATCCGTCGCACGGAGCAATAATGACCGTGTATGACAGGTTTAAACGTGCCAATTCCAAAGCAGCCTCGGCCACTTTGATGCCTGCTTCGTTCTGTCCCAAACGGGTGTTTTGCTCACGGCTGACCGAGCGGACACTCTCCTTCTGCTTCTTGAGCATGTCGTAACGGGCCTTGGCGGTTAAGTAAGCGGTTTGCACGTCATCATACTGTTGGCGTGTTACAGCATTTTGTGCATACAGTGTGCTGAATCTCTTGTGATTTCGGTCTGCATTTTCAAGCAGGATACGAGCCTCCTCAATGTTGGCATCCGTAACCGTAATATTGGTTTGGGTGGTTGAGATGGCATTGTGCATGGCATCCATGCCTGTTTGTGCATTGGCCAGGTTGGCTTCTGCTTGTGCAACCATGTAGCGGTATTCCGCATCCTCAATGATGACAAGGGTATCCCCCTTGGATACTTGAGTGTATTCATCAAAACGAACTTCTTTGATGAAACCTTGCACTCGCGAATTAATAGGTACGATGAGTTGCTTTACTTGTGCATTTTCCGTAAATTCCACATTCCCCAAATGGATGAATTTCTCACAAACCCAAGCCGTCGCGCCAAGCAATAAGGTACAGGCTGCAATGTTGTAAATCAGTTTTTTAGTCTTTTTCTTCATACGATGTCTTTTTATAGATTTCCAGATGTGTTCTTTAATTTATAATAATTGAATATTACATTGATGTGCGCATTAGCCAATTGCAGTTCAGCATCAAGCAGTTGGCACGATGCGTCGAGCATGTCCGTGACAAGTACAATGCCATTGCGATAGCGGTTCTCTATCACGCGATAGTTCTCGTTGGCCAGTTGCACACTCTTTTCCAATGTGGCCACTTCGTCGTACGCTTCCATGTATTTGGTGTAGTCTGCTTGTACGGCCAGATTGATTTGCTCCAATGCGTCCTCTTGACGGCGGAGGTTCATCATCGTTTTGTATTGAGCCTGCTTAATGCTCTTGTTCGCCTTGTAGAGAGAAGACAACTTGAACGATACCCCCAATCCGGCATACCAATAATTGAAATTCTTGTCGATTACAGGAACTTCTATCGTGATAGGGCCATCGAAGTGGTTTATAGCAATGAGGGTGGCGGTAGGACGACGTTCGGCACGAGCCAGTTTTTCGCCACATTCCCCCATCTTTACGGCCAAAGCAGATTGCTTGATTGCATGAGCTTCATTCTGTGCCAATTCTTGCCAATAGTCCAATCCTTGGGTAGGTAATGTTTGGCTTTGTAATGCTGTGTCGGGAAGAATCTGCATGTCGGCTGAAAGACCTAGCATTGTAGTCAAGTCGTAATTAAGTATCTCTATGGAGTTTGCCACTCTTCTCCTTGCCAATTCAAGGTTTTTGAGTTGCAACTCATAGCGAGTGACATCGTTTTGGAGAGCAACACCGGCTTCATTGCGTGCCTTTGTATCCTTGATGACAATTTTAGCCAATTCGATGTTGCGGTCGTACACTTTCACTGCATTACGTAGTTTATACAGGTCGAGATAGAATCCTGTAAGCATAAGCCGGATGCGTGAGCGTGCTGCCTCTCGGTTGGTGCTTGCCATCTCTTCTTTTAATTTGGCCATAGCAATGCCGTTGGTTACAGCACCTCCTCCATAAATCAACTGGGTGGCTTGGATGGAGAAATTGTTTCCGAAGTGGGGCATCTTGACATTCTTTCCGTTGGAAAAATCCCTGTCCGTCAGTAAACCATTACCAAGGTAACTTGCCGACAAGGAGATGTCGATATCAGGAAGAATACCATTCTTTGCTACTTGGACACCTTGTTGTGCTTCAATCACCGCGGCATCCTCTATTTTTAATGTTTTGCTATTTTCATCGGCTAAAGCAAATATTTGCTCCAGCGTCAATACATAAGATTCTTGGGCATAGCTACCCTCAGCCCATAATGATGCGCATAACAACATTATGGGCAAATGTACTTTGCTCATACAGTTATAAAAAATAATTAGTGATTTTGAAAGAGATTACATAGACACTCAGTCATCCCAATTGGTAGAAATGTTGTGATGATACGGAATGTAGATAAACGATACTGAAATGTAATAATGTAAATCTGTCTTGTTTGTCATATTATGGAAGAACTTTATGCTCTTCGGGTGCAAAGGTACGAAAAAAAAGAAAAACGGATTGTTCAGAAAAAGGAAAATCTATCTTTCTCCTGTCAAATCTTCTGGCTAAAAGATGGATATAGCGATAAAAAAAGAGGATGTGCCTATTTAGACACACCCTCTTCTCTCTGAATATGTTAGTCGTTGATGACTTCTTGTTTTTAGTCAATCACCTCGAATCCGCAATAGGGCACGAGTGCCTTGGGGATGCGGATACCCTCGGGTGTCTGGTTGTTCTCCAACAGGGCGGCTACGATGCGGGGCAGGGCAAGGGCCGAGCCGTTCAGTGTGTGGCAAAGCTCCGTCTTGCGCTCGGCGGTGCGGTAGCGGCACTTCAAGCGGTTGGCCTGGTAGTTGTCGAAGTTTGATACAGAGCTGACCTCCAACCAACGTTGCTGCGCCTCGCTATATACCTCGAAGTCGAAGCAGGTAGCGGCCGTGAAGCTCATGTCGCCTCCGCACAGGTGAAGGATGCGGTAGGGGAGTTCGAGTTTCTGGAGCAATCCCTCTACGTGAGCCAACATCTCCTTGTGGCTCTCCTTGCTGTGTTCGGGAGTGTCGATGCGTACGATTTCTACCTTTGAGAACTCGTGCAGACGGTTCAATCCGCGCACGTCCTTGCCGTACGAACCTGCCTCGCGACGGAAGCACTGGGTGTAGGCGCAATTCTTGATGGGCAATTGCTTTTCGTCGAGGATAACGTCGCGGTAGATGTTTGTCACGGGCACCTCAGCCGTGGGGATAAGGTAGAGGTTGTCCAACTGGCAATGATACATCTGTCCCTCCTTGTCGGGCAACTGGCCGGTGCCGTATCCGCTGGCTTCGTTCACCACGGTGGGAGGCATAATCTCGGTGTAGCCGCTCTTGCGTGCCTCGTCGAGGAAGAAGTTGATGAGGGCACGTTGCAATTGTGCACCCTTACCTTTATATACAGGGAAGCCTGCGCCGGTAATCTTCACACCAAGGTCGAAGTCGATGAGGTCGTACTTCTTGGCCAACTCCCAGTGAGGCAGTGCATCCTTGGGCAATTCAGTCTCCATGCCACCGGTCTTCACCACCACATTCTCCTCGGCGGTCTTACCCTCGGGCACCTCGTCGTAAGGGATGTTGGGGATAGCATAGAGGGCCAATTGCAAGTCGTTGATAGCCTGGTTCATCTCTGCCTCCAACGCCTTGTTCGTCTCCTTCAACTGAGCCACCTGTCCCTTCACGGCTTCGGCCTCGTCCTTCTTGCCTTCCTTCATCAATCCGCCGATGGCTGCGGCCAGTTTCTTCGATTCAGCCAGATTGGTATCCAACTGAGTCTGTGCCGCACGGCGCTTCTTGTCCAACTCCAACACATTGGCCACCGCCTCGCGTGCCCCGTTGAAGTGCTTCTTCTCCAAGCCTTTGATTACTTGCTCGGTCTGTTCACTGATAACTTTGATTGTAAGCATATCTATATCTTTTTTCTTGTTTTTCGAAATTGTTTGCAAAGGTAATCATAAATC
>JAFWYQ010000078.1 GCA_017517605.1 Bacteroidaceae bacterium | reverse complement strand
TTTCCCTTTGCATCCCCCTTGTTGTTGGTTGCCCAAGTGAACTATAGTTCATTTGTCGGGCCGTAAGTTATCCACTTTCCAAGCCGTAAGTTATTCACTTGGGGTAGTGGACAGTAGTTCACTTGGGTAAGCCGTAAGTAGGGCATTGGGGAGGGCGTTTCTTATTGTTAATAATCTATAATTATTATTCCTATTGTGCATATTTAATTCTTTTAATGTATATTTTTGCAATATCAAAATGATATCATAAATCTTTTTTAGAATAGAAGCCTATTTGTTGAACATGAATAACTTAATAGATAAATGACTATGAACGAAAAAGAATTTAATTTTGCAGGAATGAAACTGAATGGTTTCGCTATGCTTTTTGCGAATTTGGCCTTGACGGCTGCGGGTATTGCCATGATTGTATGGGGCATCAGTGCTGAGATGTTTGCTTATGCTTTGGTAGGAATCTTGGCATTAGTACTCACTTTCTTCTTGTGGCCAGGATTTATCATGCTGGAGCCGAATGAGGCGATGGTAATGCTTTTCTTCGGAAAGTATCGTGGCACGTTCAAGGATACAGGCTACTTTTGGGTGAATCCATTCTTGAGTACAAAGAAACTTTCTATGCGTGCCCGTAACCTCAATGCAGAGCCTATCAAGGTGAACGACAAGGTGGGAAACCCTGTGCTTATCGGTCTCGTGCTGGTGTGGAAACTGAAAGATGCTTACAAGGCCATGTTCGAGATTGACTCGCAGACGATGGCTGCCAATTCTAATGGAACCACCATCGGTGCATCGGTAGCCAGCCGCATGAATGCTTTCGAGGATTTTGTGAAGGTACAGAGCGATGCAGCCCTTCGTCAGGTGGCAGGTTTGTATGCCTACGACGATACGGACAACAATAGCAACGAACTGACTCTTCGTTCAGGAGGTGATGAGGTGAACGAGCAATTGGTACAAAAACTGAACGAGCGCTTGGCCATTGCCGGTATGGAGGTGGTGGAAGCCCGCATCAACTATTTGGCATATGCTCCAGAGATTGCAGCCGTAATGCTCCGCCGTCAGCAGGCAAGCGCCATCATTATGGCTCGTGAAAAGATTGTAGAGGGTGCCGTATCCATGGTGAAGATGGCATTGGACAAACTCTCTACCGAAGAGATTGTAGAGCTGGACGAAGAGAAGAAGGCCGCTATGGTGAGCAACCTTCTGGTTGTCCTCTGTGCCGACGAATCGGCTCAGCCTGTGGTAAATGCAGGAACATTGAATCATTGATAATTAGTGATGAGCTACGAGTGGAAAGTGTGTCAGAATTTTCTTTTATGGAACACAGAGACACGGAGACACAGAGATTACTTTTTTAATTTCTGATTGTCTGAATAGAAAAACTCTGTGTCTTTGTGTCTCTGTGTTCCAATTAAGAATTAGAATGACTCGTAGCTTGTAGCTGTTAACTAGTAGTTTGAACAACGTGAAAAAAGAATCTACCACCAAAAGTTTTGTGCTTCGCATAGATGCTGACACCATGAATGCCATTGAAGCATGGGCTGCCGATGAGTTCCGCTCCACCAACGGCCAGCTCCAATGGATTATTGCCGAAGCACTCCGCAAGAGTGGGCGGTTGAAGAAAAAGAAGAAAACAGAAAATGATGAAGACCAGAAGTAGAACTGTAAAGCCCGTATATGTGCCGCCCACCCGTTTCGACCGTGTATTGGATTTTGTGGCCCTGTTTTTGATAGTGTTACTGTGGGTATTGGCCATCTGTTTCTTTATTGATGCTCCAGATGTGATACCTACTCGTTTTGATGCGGCAGGTCACCCTACAGAATGGGGAAGTCCTGCTATTTATCTTTTGATACCTATGTTTGGGAGTATTTTTGGCTTTATAATGATTGCGGTAGCCTCTATTCCCCAATTCGTCAGCATGTCCGATGTCTTGAAAGAAAAGACCGTAATCGCAGAATCTGCTCTGAAAAAGCATTGTTCCCGTTGGCTGAACACTATGGGGCAGTTGATGTCCCTATTTCTTTTGCTTGTCCTTGTCTATATACAACATGAATCCCTGCGAATGAATATATCCTTTATTGTTACAGGTATTTTCGGATATATAGCTCTAATGCTTGGCGTAATTATTTATTATACAATACGTATTTCCCGATTAAAAAATTTGAAGTCATGAAACTGAATAACCAACCCGTGAAACCAGTGCGTGTGCCGCCCACCCGTTTCGACCGTATATTGGATTTGGTGGCCCTGTTTTTGGTAGTATTATTGTGGGTGTTAACCATTAAATTTAATATTGATGCACCCGAAAAAGTTCCCACAGGCTTCGATGCTGCGGGCAATCCGCGTGGATGGGGCAGCGCAGCTTTTTACTTCATGATGCCGGCTATCGGGACCTTTGTGGTTAGTCTGATGTTTTTGAGCCTTCGTTATCCCCACCTGATAAATTTGCCTGTTGTATTACGTCGGCAAGTAATTGCCTATCAGTCAGCTTTGATGGCACGTTGTGTCCGTTGGCTAAACATCGTATGTGAAATGATGATGCTCTTTATACTTATTTATATGGCCGGGTTTCAATACGAAGCGTTGTACATGGACAGTGAGATTTTTGTGTCAGGTATTTTGGGAAATGTAATCCTGATGCTTGGTGTCATCATCTATTATAGTGTACGCATTTCACGGTCGAGTAATTGATTATTCCAAATCGAATTCTTGTGAACCAATCATGCTTCCGTCAGAGATGAGGAATACCGTGTAGGTACCGGGGCTGAGGAATTCCTCGATATTCCAATATACGGATACGCTCTGTGCTTCGCCGGTGTATTCGATATATTTACGGATAGAGTATTTCAATTTGCGGTTTTCAAATTCAAAAGTCGGGTCTCCTTTGGTCAGGACGTCTCCATTGGGTTTCATGATACGTACGTAGATGACACGTTCTCCAGTGGGGGCTGTAGCGTTCTTGGCAATGTCGAAGCTGATGGAGAAGGTTGTTGCACGTTTCAGATTGTCAGTTTCTTTTCCTCGTTTGTTCTTCATTACCAGGCGCATGTTGGTGGCATCCAATTGGGCGGCCAAGGCAACCTTTTGGTTCAGTTCCTCTTTCTCCTCCGTGAGTTTGGTCATTTTCTGTGTTGCTTCGCGATATTGCTCGCGCACCTTTTTGTTTTCGGTGGTAAGGGCCTCGTTCAGTTGGTTGAGCGAGTCAATTTGGATGATATAGCTACGCATGACGGCGCGTACGGTACGGAGTTCCTTTTTCAGTCGCGCAATTTCGGCTGCATTGGTCGATTTTGTCTGTCTCAACTCTTCCAACAGACGTTGGGTCTTTTGCTTTTCGCGCTCCAATTTAATCTGAAGTGAATCGTTGTTGATTTGTATTTGCAGTTCTTCGTATTGGTTGGCAAAGGTGGAGTATTCGTTTTCCATCTCTTCCTTTTCCAATTCGAACAAGGCGGCCATTTCCTGATTTTCTTTGTCTTTTTCCATCAACAGGTAAGAAACGACAGCTAATCCAGCTACCAGGAGGGTAATGAGGGCGATGATGCTTATGCGCTTATAATTCATATTCAGATAGGTTTGTTTGTATAGATGTTGCAAAAGTACTGCTTTTTATCGAGATGTGAAGTATTTTCCTTTACCTGTTAACGCTCATTAACACCCGTGTTCGTGGGTAAAAAACGTTGCCCGCGTCCAGTCACAGGAGGCAGGCAACAACACTACAATACAAAATACAAATACAACTAAACGAGATTTTTATTATGAGAATTATCTTTTCTTCTCTTTGGTCTTATACTACACCTTGCGCCATCATGGCTCTTGCCACTTTCATGAATCCGGCGATGTTGGCTCCCTTTACATAGTTGATGTAGCCGTCGGACTCAGTGCCATACTCTACGCATTGTTGGTGGATTCCTTCCATAATGTTGTGCAGGCGTTCATCCACTTCGCGTGCACTCCAGCTGATGTGCATGGCATTTTGGCTCATCTCCAACCCTGATGTTGCCACTCCGCCGGCATTTACAGCCTTGCCGGGAGCATACATGACTCTGTTTTCGATGAATGCATCTATTGCTTCGGGGGTGCATCCCATGTTCGATATTTCGCCCACACAGGTTACTCCGTTGGCAATCAGCATGGCAGCGTCATCTCCATTCAATTCATTTTGGGTTGCGCAGGGGAGTGCGATGTCTGTTTTCACTTCCCATGGGCGTTTCCCTGGATAGAAGGTGCTCAAAGTATATTTTTCGGCATAAGGTGCTACAATGTCTTCGCCCGAGGCACGCAATGCCAACATATAGTCAATCTTCTCACCGCTTATACCTTCCGGGTCATAGACATATCCGTCCGGTCCGCTGATAGTCACCACTTTGGCTCCCAATTGTGTGGCTTTTGTCACAGCTCCCCAAGCAACATTGCCGAATCCTGATACGGTGACTATTTTGCCCTTCAGGTCTGTCCCTTTTGTCCTCAGCATCTGCTGGACAAAATATAGCCCTCCAAATCCTGTAGCTTCGGGGCGGATGAGTGAGCCTCCGAAATCGAGTCCCTTTCCTGTGAATGTGCCAGTGAATTCGCGGGTGAGTTTCTTGTACATGCCGAACATGTATCCCACTTCGCGGCCTCCCACGCCGATGTCTCCGGCAGGTACATCCATATCAGGTCCCAAATGTCGCCATAACTCCAGCATGAATGCTTGGCAGAAGCGCATTATTTCAGCGTCGCTCTTTCCGCGTGGTGAGAAGTCCGAGCCACCCTTGCCACCGCCCATGGGCAGTGTTGTGAGTGCATTCTTGAATGTTTGCTCGAATCCAAGGAACTTCAGGATTGACAGGTTTACAGAGGCATGGAAACGGATGCCGCCCTTGTAAGGGCCTATGGCATTGTTGAATTGTACGCGGTAACCGAGGTTCACGTGCACTTTGCCTTTGTCGTCCACCCAAGGCACCTTGAATGTAAAGATGCGGTCGGGTTCCACCAGTCGTTCAATCAGGCTTGCTCTCTCAAACTCGGGGTGCTGGTTATAAACCTCTTCAATGGAATGAAGAACCTCTTTCACAGCTTGCAAATACTCGCTTTCCCCCGGATGCTTGGCCTCTAAGGAGGTCATGATCTGCTGGATGTTCATAGCTCAAATGTTAAGGTTGTATGATAAAATGTTATCATTTCGGCTGCAAAGATAGATGTTTTTATTTTATGCAGCAAATCTTTTCGATGAAATTTATTTGTTTTTCTGACATTTTGTATAGAATGAGTTCGTAAAGAATATATCTTTTATTGAGTAAGGTGTATTGCTCTTATACCGTTTCACAATTGTGATGCAAGTTTATTACAATTGTGAAACAACTTTATCACAAATGTGAAACAACTTCATCACAATTGTGAAAAGCTTTGTAAATATAGGCCTTTTATCTGTCTAATATAGTATCTAATGCCGTAAAACTTAGGTTTGATGATGCTCGGTTAAAGATTGTTGAAGCGTTTTGAATAAAGGGGGGGCAAGTTGATGGTTCAAGACAGATACCGTAACTATTCAGCGAAACAAATTATTCAGAACACAGAGGCACAGAAACACAGGGTTTTTCCCTTTTTCAATGACAAATATATCTTCTCAGTGTCTTTGTGTTATAAATAATAAATTGAGCGTTTGTATTATCGCTGAACGGTTACCGGATACTTGATTTTTCTTAATAATTCTTATAAATGAGGGGTATAGGCATAAAACTTGTTAATCAAGTCAGTTTAAATAATAGGAAAAACGTATCTTTGGAAGATTTTTAAAATATCGTTTGTATCTTATTGTCATGGAGAAAACTTTGGTGATACTGAAACCCTGCACATTGCAGCGCGGATTGGTGGGCGAAATCCTGAATCGCTTTGATCGTAAGGGCTTGCGCCTTTGCGGAATGAAAATGGTTCAGTTGACGGACGAAATTCTGAGCGAGCATTATGCTCATTTGAGTTCGAAACCCTTTTTCCAACGTGTGAAGGATTCGATGATGACTGCACCTGTGGTGGTCTGCTGCTATGAAGGTGTGGATGCGATAGCTGCTGTGCGCGCTTTGGCCGGACCTACAAATGGACGGTTGGCTGCTCCGGGTACAATCCGTGGCGATTATAGCATGAGTTTCCAAGAGAATATTGTACACACCTCTGATTCGCCTGAAACCGCGGCAATTGAGTTGGCCCGTTTCTTCAAGCCCGAGGAGATATACGAGTACAAGCAGGCAACGTTTGACTATCTCTATGCAAGCGATGAGTATTGATTGTTTTAGAATATAAAAAAAGGAGTAAAGAAGGAATGATATCGATGAAATTCAAGGTGCTGGTCGCTATGGCAATCGCTATGATAGCCGGAAGTGGAGTGCAAGCTCAGGACTTGTTGGCCCGCCAGGCACCTGTCGATAAGAAAATGAGAGCTATAGACTCAGTAGCGTTGCATCGTCAGATTGTACGCGAACAGATGGAGAATCCGGGTTATGGACTTTATCCTACATGGGACAATGACCGTGTGCATGTGTATGCAGAAGTAGCCGTGCCCGATACATTTGTCATTGACCTCCGCGGCTTTTCCATGCCGACAAAGAATCAGCGCATCACTTCAAAATTCGGTTATCGTGCCCGCTTCCGTCGCCAACATAAGGGGTTGGACGTGAAGGTGCAGATTGGCGATACCATCTATGCAGCCTTCGATGGCAAAATTCGTGTGGTGGCAGATCAGGGACGACGCACAGGATACGGCAAGTATGTTGTCATCCGTCATGATAATGGATTGGAAACCATTTATGGACACCTTTCCAAGCAGTTGGTTACAGAAAATGAATATGTCCGTAGCGGACAACCTATTGGTTTGGGAGGTAATACGGGTCGTTCTACAGGTCCCCACCTTCATTTCGAAACCCGGTTGATAGGGCAGGAGTTGAACCCCGAATTGCTGTTTGATTTCCCCAATCAAGATGTCACGGGCGACACCTACACCTATTACTCGGCCAAGGCCAAGCGCAAGGCCGCCCAGTTGGCACGTGCCAAGGGAGAAAAGGTGCCTGCCGACCTCGATGTACGTTATTACAAGGTGCGTAAAGGCGATACCTTGTCGAAGATTGCCCAACGGCATGGTGTGAGTGTCAACGAATTGTGCAGGTTGAACAATATCAAGCGGACGACCATCCTGCGATTGGGACAATTGATCAGATATTCGTAAAGATAGGTGTTAAAAGACTAAAAGATAAAGGAGTGAAAGAACTGAAGGGGAAGAATAACCTTCAATTCTTTCATTCTTTCGTTATAAAATGGCTGTTTATCCGCTAAAATGAGTACCTTTGCACGCAATTTAAGGAAAGAATAGATGGAAAAGAATCATACAACACAACAGTTCGAACAGGTGATGGCCTCGTGTCGCGAGCTTTTCGCCAAGAAACTGCACGATTATGGAGCAGCGTGGCGCATCATGCGTCCCGTGTCAGTGACCGACCAGATATTCATTAAAGCCAACCGTATCCGTAGCCTCGAAATCAAGGGGGTAAGTTTGGTTGGCGAAGGAATACGCCCCGAGTTCGTAGCTATCGTCAATTATGGAATTGTAGGGTTGATACAGTTGGAGTTAGGTTATTCCGAACGCGATGACATGACTCCCGAGCAAGCCTTGGCACATTATGACCGTTGGGCCAAACTGACGTTGGAATTGATGCTGAAGAAGAATCATGATTATGATGAAGCTTGGCGAGGAATGCGCATCAGCTCATACACTGACCTTATTCTTATGAAACTCTATCGCACCAAACAGATAGAGGGCTTGGATGGAAAGACGCTGGTGTCAGAAGGTATTGATGCCAATTATATGGATATGATAAATTATGCCGTATTCGGACTGATAAAGTTGGATTTTGGAGAGTAAGAAACGAAATATCATCTTGTCGGCACTGGTCAATGTGTGTCGTTTTGTCCTGGCGGCGGTCTTTATCTTCTCAGGTTTTGTGAAGGCTAATGACCCATTGGGCTTTCAGTACAAATTAAACGATTACATGTTGGCATTCGGCATCTCCGATTGGTTCTCCGAATCTGTCTTGATGCTTGCTTCAGTAGCTTTGGCCACATTGGAGTTTATGGTCGGAGTTTATCTGCTTTTTGGTATCAACCGCCGGTTGACCTCGTTGATAGTCGTAATGATGATGGGAGTGATGACTCCCCTTACCCTCTACTTGGCATTGGAGAACCCCGTCTCGGATTGCGGTTGTTTTGGCGATGCTATTGTATTGTCCAATTGGCAGACTTTTGGCAAGAATGTATTCTTGCTTATTGCAAGTATCGTGGTGCTGTGTATGCGTCGTCGGATGTTTCGCTTTGTGACAAGGCGTAGCGAGTGGTTGGTTTCAGTCAACACGTTGTTATACATCATAATCCTTTCATACTATAGCTTGAACCATCTGCCTGTGTTCGATTTCCGTCCTTATAGCATAGGTTCCAACATCCCCGAGGGTATGGAAATACCGGAGGGAGCAAAGCGGACAGTGTACGAAACCCTTTTCATGATGGAAAAGAATGATGAGCGACAGGAGTTTTCCTTAGAAAATTATCCGGATAGTACATGGACGCTTGTTGAACGGAGAACGGTTGTAAAGGAACAGGGATACGAACCGCCCATACACGATTTTGCATTGCAGGAAATGCAGACGGGTGAAGATATCACCGAATGGGTGTTGGGAGATGCCGGATACACCTTCCTGATGGTCTCCCCTCAATTGGAAAAGGCCGATGACAGTTATTCCGATTTGCTGAACGAGTTGTATGATTACTGTTGCAGACACGGATATGCATTTTATGGACTGACTGCCTCTTCCGAAGAGATGGTGGAGCAGTGGCTGGACCGTACAGGAGGTGAGTATCCGTTCTGTAATGTCGATGAAATCGCATTGAAAACGATGGTCCGCTCCAATCCAGGATTGCTGTTGATAAAGGATGGTGTGGTGCTGAATAAATGGGCCAATGGAGATATCCCCGATGAATACCAATTGACGGATTCGTTGGATTCATTGCCTCTGGCACAGGGACAAGTGAAGGGAAAAGCAGAGAAGATTGCTGTCTGCATTTTGTGGTTTGTGTTGCCACTGATGTTGATTTCGTTGCTTGATTACCTCTATTCCCGTCGTAGACGCAATCGTTTGGAACCATCCTTGAATACTGAAAACGAAGAGATTATTAACCATTTAATAAAGTAAAAAAATAAAAGATGAGAAAAAACATTGTTGCAGGAAACTGGAAGATGAACAAGAACCTGCAGGAAGGTATTGCACTTGCAAAAGAGTTGAACGAAGCATTGGCTGCTGACAAGCCCAATTGCGATGTAGTAATCTGTACTCCTTTTATCCACTTGGCCTCTGTTACTCCTATTGTGGACAGTGCTGTGATTGGTGTAGGTGCAGAGAACTGTGCCGACAAGGTTTCAGGTGCCTACACTGGTGAAGTTTCAGCCGAGATGGTTGCTTCTACTGGTGCCCAGTATGTAATCTTGGGTCACTCAGAGCGTCGTTCTTATTATGGCGAAACTGTAGAGATTTTGGAAGAGAAGGTAAAGTTGGCTTTGGCTAACAACTTGACTCCTATCTTCTGCATCGGTGAGGTGTTGGAAGAGCGTCAGGCTGAAAAGCAGAACGAAGTGGTAGCTGCTCAGTTGGCTTCTGTCTTCACTCTGTCTGCTGAAGACTTCGGTAAGATTATCCTTGCTTACGAACCCGTATGGGCAATCGGTACAGGTTTGACTGCCACTCCCGAGCAGGCTCAGGATATCCATGCTTACATCCGTTCGTTGATTGCTGAAAAGTATGGCAACGAAGTGGCTGACAACTGCTCTATCCTTTACGGTGGTAGCTGCAAGCCCAGCAATGTCAAGGAACTTTTCGCCAAACCCGATGTGGATGGTGGTTTGATTGGTGGTGCTGCGTTGAAGGTTGCTGACTTCAAGGGTATCATCGATGCTTTCAAATAATTGAAAAACTGATAAAGTATTCTTGCTCTTCCTCATTGGAGGGAGGGCAAGAATGTAAAAACGATTAAAGAACTTACATTATATGAAATTATTGAAATGTTGTTGCGTAGCGGCTTTACTGTTTTGTGGAATAACTGCAAGCGCACAGGAGACCATCTTTGACCGCTTGGATAAACAACAAATGGGCGAGGGGGTAGTGACCATTCACCAGGATGCCCGTTTGAAGGCGTTGGTTGGTCAGGTACGTCCCTATTCTGCCGCGTCTCAAAAGGCGGCTCCGAAGGTGCAGGGATTCCGTGTTCAGGTGTTTGCCGGTAACAACTCGCAACAAGCACGCAATGAGGCAAATAAAATGGCCGAGAAGGTGAAGATGCAGTTCCCTGAATTGGAGGTGTATACCCAGTTTGTATCTCCTCGTTGGTTGTGCCGTGTGGGAGATTATCGCAGCATCGAGGAGGCCGATGTCGTGATGCGCCAACTGAAAAGTACGGGCGATTTCAAGGAGGTTTCTATCGTACGTTCTTTAATTAAATTATAATTGTGCATGGAAGAAGAGTTGACACAGGGGATAGATGAATTGAAAGGCCATTACAAGCAGATTTTGAGTTTGTTGGGCGAAGATGTGGAGCGTGAAGGGTTGCTCAAGACTCCTGAGCGTGTGGCCAAAGCCATGTTGACATTGACCAAAGGGTATCGTATGGATCCCAAGGCGGTGTTGAACTCGGCCAAATTCAAGGAAGACTATCGTCAGATGGTTATCGTAAAGGATATAAACTTCTATTCGCTTTGCGAACATCACGTGCTCCCCTTCTATGGCAAGGCGCATGTGGCCTATATCCCCAACGGTTACATTACGGGATTGAGTAAAATTGCCCGCGTGGTAGACATCTTTTCGCATCGCTTGCAAGTACAGGAGCGCATGACCACTCAGATAAAGGAGTGCATTCAGGAAACGTTGAATCCGCTCGGGGTGATGGTGGTTATCGAAGCCAAGCACATGTGTATGCAGATGCGTGGTGTGGAGAAACAGAACTCCATAACGACAACATCTGATTTTACAGGAGCTTTTAACCAGGCAAAGACTCGCGAAGAGTTTATGAATTTGATTCGGGGAGGACTGTTTTGACCGTCAACTCCGAATCTTTTTTGATAATATTCCCTATTTTTATCAGTTTTCTCATCATATTTAGCTATTTATTGCCTTTTTCTTCCTTAGAAATTTGTCAATAAAACTTATTATCGTTACTTTTGCGACATTGATTGTTGCAGAAGGCAACATTTGTGTGATATTCCTTTAATTTAATGATAGAATAAGACATGAAAATTACAAGAAGACTTGGCACAACGTTGTGCGCCGTGGCATTGGCCGCTTCCATGTTCGGACAGAATGAGCCTTACAAGAATGCAGCATTGTCACCTGATGAACGCGCGGCCGATTTGGTGAGCCGCCTTACATTGGAAGAGAAAGTGGCATTGATGCAGAATGCATCGCCTGCCGTTCCCCGATTGGGAATCAAACCGTATGAGTGGTGGAACGAAGCCCTGCATGGAGTAGGTCGTGCAGGATTGGCTACCATATTCCCTCAAGCCATTGGTATGGGTGCATCGTTCGACGATGCGTTGCTTTACGAAGTGTTCAGTGCTGTCAGCGACGAGGCTCGTGCCAAAACACGCCTTGCCCGCGAGGAGGGTAGCTACAGACGCTATCAGGGATTGACCTTCTGGACTCCCAATATCAACATTTTCCGCGACCCGCGTTGGGGACGTGGACAAGAGACCTACAGTGAAGACCCCTTCCATACCGGTCAGATGGGTATGGCTGTTGTGCGTGGTCTGCAAGGCCCTGAAGATAGCAAGTACGACAAGGCACATGCCTGCGCCAAGCACTTTGCCGTTCACTCCGGTCCCGAATGGAACCGCCATAGCTTTGATGCCAAAAATATTGCTCCGCGCGACTTGTGGGAAACCTACTTGCCTGCTTTCAAGGATTTGGTACAGAAGACCAAAGTGAAAGAGGTGATATGTGCCTACAACCGCTACGAGGGCGACCCCTGCTGTGGTAGCGACCGCCTGTTGATGCAGATTCTGCGCGAGGAGTGGGGCTTCGAGGGTATTGTGGTGAGCGACTGCTGGGCTATCAACGACTTTTTCCAGAAGAATCATCACGAAACACACAAGGATGCCGTGGATGCAACCTCTGATGCTGTATTGACAGGTACCGACCTCGAGTGTGGAAGTTCCTACGGTGCTTTGGTGGAAGGTGTGAAAGCCGGAAAGATTGACGAAAAGGATATCGACCGTGCTGTGACCCGTCTGATGAAGGCCCGTTTTGAATTGGGTGAAATGGACGAAAGTACTCCCTGGGACACCATACCTGCTTCCGTTATCAATAGCAAGAAGCACCAGCGCCTGGCATTGGAGATGGCACGCAAGAGTATCGTCCTGTTGGAAAATGACAACAACATTCTTCCCTTGAAGAAGGGGCAAACCATTGCTCTTATCGGTCCGAATGCCAATGACTCTGTAATGCAGTGGGGTAACTACAACGGAAATCCTGCCCACACAGTCACCTTGCTTGAGGCGATGAAGGAGTATGTACCGGCTGACCAGCTCATCTATCTGCCGGCGTGCGACCGCACATCCGAAACGTCTTTCGTAAGTCTTTTTGGTCAGTGCAGCACCAACAAGGGACAAGGCTTTGATGTCAGCTTCTGGGCTAATACCGAGTTGGACGGCAAAGCTGATGCAACCATCCGTCAGACAACCCCGGTGAACTTCACTACCGATGGTGCTACGGCTGTAGCATCGGGTATTCCTTTGTCTGGATTCTCAGGAAGTTATCGTGCAACGTTCCGTCCTACCGTGTCAGGCAAAGTGGATTTCATGGTGAAGATGCGTGGTGCATGTACTTTGCTGATTGATGGCAAGGAGGTGGCCAGTCAGGAGAGAAGTCTCCGACGTTCAACCGCATTGTATTCCTTGGATGCTCAAGCCGGTAAGTCATACGACATCGAACTTCGCTATCGTCATACCGATGGCAGAACCGCCAACCTCAGTTTCGACTTGGGCTCTACCCGTCCGGTGGATACTGCTGCTTTGTTGAAGGAGGTTGAGAAGGCCGATGTAGTAATCTTTGCAGGAGGTATTGCACCCAGCCTCGAAGGCGAGGAGATGCCCGTCAGCGTACCCGGCTTCAAGGGTGGCGACCGCGAGGATATCCAGCTTCCTGCCGTACAGCGCAACGTGGTGAAGGCGTTGAAGCAGGCCGGTAAGCGTGTTGTATTCGTCAACTTCTCAGGTAGTGCCATGGGATTGGTGGACGAAAGTCGCAATTGCGAGGCTATCCTTCAGGCATGGTATCCCGGTCAGGCTGGTGGTACAGCCATTGCCGATGTACTGTTTGGTAAGTACAATCCTGCTGGTCGCCTGCCGGTTACATTCTATAAGAGTGTAGACCAGTTGCCGGGATTCATGGATTACTCTATGCGCGGACGTACCTATCGTTACTTCCAGGGCGAGGCTCTCTATCCGTTCGGATACGGTCTTAGCTACACCACTTTTGAGTATGGCAAGGCCAAACTCTCTAAGGGTTCTATGAACAAGACAGAGACTGTGACCCTTACTGTTCCTGTTAAGAACACAGGCAAAGTTGCCGGTGAGGAAGTCGTTCAGGTTTATATCCGCCGTGTGGATGATACCGAAGGTCCCATCAAGAGCTTGAAGGCATTCAAGCGTATACCGTTGAAGGCAGGTCAGGCTACAAAGGTTGAATTGGAACTTCCTGCCGAACGCTTCGAGTGCTTCGATACACAGAGCAACGCCATGCGCGTGATGTCCGGCAAGTACGAAATAATGTACGGAAGCAGTTCGCGTGACGAAGATTTGCAGAAGTTGAATTTCGTTATCAAGTAATAGTCATATTTTATAGAATACAGAGATACAAAGACGCTGTGTTTTATACATCACTAAGCCTTCGTGTTGAACTTTTGTGGGCTTTTGATTGTTTGAAAAATAATAAAACTCTGTGTCTTTGTGTCTCTGTGTTTTTGTCAAGGAAAACAGGATAGTAGCATATTGTAAGGGATGAAGAACAAACTTTTGATTCTTTTGGGAAGTCTGTCGTTATTTTTGGGGTTACTGGGTATTGCCTTACCCCTGTTGCCCACCACACCTTTTCTCTTATTGTCTGCCACTTGCTATTTTCATGGGTCTGACAAGTTGTATCGATGGTTGATGACTCATCCCACATTAGGCCCGTATATCCATAGCTTTCGCGAAGAGAAGGCTATCCCCCTCCGTGTAAAAATTGTATCAGTCACCATGGTGTGGGTCACATTGCTTTATTGTATATTCTTTGTGGTCAATTATTTATGGCTCAAATTGCTGTTGCTCTTTCTTGCTATAGCTATCAGTTGGCACATCTTGTCCTATGCTACTCGTCGGCAAGTATAGGGGTGGAAATTTGCTTCTTTCGTACGATTTTCTGTTATTTAGGGTAAAATATCTGCCCGATTTGTACTGCTTTTTGCCAGTTTTTTTCTACTTTTGCGGCAGTTTTCAAACTTATAACAGAATCTTAGAACGTTAAGACACAATGGGAGGTTTTTTTGGAACAGTCTCCACACGCAGTTGCGTGACAGATTTGTACTACGGTACAGATTATAATTCACATATGGGAACCAAGCGCGGAGGTATGGCCACGTATAGCGAAGAGAAAGGCTTTATCCGCTCAATCCATAATCTTGAGAGTGCATATTTCCGCTCGAAGTTCGAACCGAATCTGGGTAAATTTTCAGGTAATTCCGGCATTGGAGTTATCAGCGATACCGACCCTCAGCCCATCATCATCAATTCTCATTTAGGAAAGTTTGCTATCGTCACCGTGGCTAAGATTGCCAATATTGCCGAATTGGAAAAGGAGTTGCTGGCCGAGGGTGTACATTTCAGTGAACTCAGCTCTGGAAAGACCAATCCTACGGAATTGATAGCCTTGCTGATTGTGCGGGGCAAAAGTTTTGTGGAGGGAATCGAGAATGTATATAATAAGGTAAAAGGTTCCTGCTCGATGCTTATCCTCACCGAGGATGGCCTCATTGCTGCTCGCGACCGTTTGGGACGTACCCCCATCGTCATTGGCAAGAAAGAGGGAGCATACGCCGCTACGTCCGAATCGACCGCTTTCCCTAACTTGGATTTTGAAATCGACCGTTATATTGGTCCGGGCGAGATTGTTCGTCTGCGTCCTGATGGAGTAGAGCAGATGCGCAAGCCCAATGAGCAGATGCAGATTTGCTCCTTCCTGTGGGTCTATTATGGTTTCCCCGTCTCATGTTACGAAGGACGTAATGTTGAGGAAGTCCGTTTCGGCTGTGGTTACGAGATGGGCGCTAAGGACAAGGCCGAGGTGGATTGCATCTGTGGTATTCCCGACTCTGGTGTAGGTATGGGCTTGGGATATTCTGAAGGAAAAGGTGTACCTTATCATCGTGCCGTGTCGAAATATACTCCCACATGGCCGCGCAGTTTCACACCCAGCAATCAGGAACTCCGTAATTTGGTAGCTAAGATGAAACTCATTCCCAATCGCACCATGATGACGGGCAAACGTCTGCTTTTCTGCGACGATTCCATTGTACGCGGTACCCAATTGAAGGACAATGTGAAGATGCTCTTCGACTACGGAGCTAAGGAGGTGCACATGCGCATAGCCTGCCCGCCGCTTATCTATGGTTGTCCTTTCCTCGGTTTCAGCAGTAGCAAGACCGACTTGGAGTTGATTACCCGTCGTGTCATCAAGGATTTGGAAGGTGATGAGAATACGGATTTGGAAAAATATGCCGACCCCGATTCCCCCCAGCATCGCCGTATGGTGCAACGCATTGCTGATATGTTCGGCCTCACTTCCCTTGAATTCAATCGGGTGGACACACTTGTAAAGGCCATCGGCTTGCCCAAGTGCAAAGTCTGCACCCATTGCTTCGATGGAAGCAGTCATTTTTAAAGTTGATAAGGAGAATAGTTGACGAGTTGACAAAGGGAGGGTTTTATACTCCTTGTCAGCTTGTCAATGAAAACAACCTCGTCAACTTGTCAATGAAAACAACCTTGTCAACTTGTTAATGAAAACAACCTCGTCAACTCGTCAACTTGTTAACTTGTCAACTTAAAATTATAATCCTATGACCCTTGTAGAAAGATTCCTCAAATACGTCAGTTTCGACACCCAGTCGAGCGAAGAGAGTGGCGTAACCCCTAGTACAGACAAGCAGATGGTGTTTGCCCGTTTCCTGAAAACCGAGTTGGAACAGCTTGGTCTTGAAGATATTGAATTGGACGAGCATGGCTACCTGTATGCCACACTGCCTGCCAATACCGACAAGCCTGTGCCCACCGTAGGCTTCATTGCCCACATGGATACCAGTCCCGATTGTAGTGGTGCAAATGTCAATCCCCGCATTGTGGAGAACTACGACGGTTCGGACATCGTGCTTTGTGCCGAAGAGGGTATCATCCTTTCCCCTGCCCAGTTCCCCGAACTGCTTGAGCATAAAGGAGAGGACCTCATTGTCACTGATGGAAAGACCCTCTTGGGAGCCGATGACAAGGCCGGTATTGCTGAAATAGTTTCTGCCATTGCCTGGCTCATGGAGCATCCTGAAGTGAAGCATGGTCGCATCCGCGTGGGATTCAATCCTGACGAAGAGATTGGCCTTGGTGCCCATAAGTTCGATGTGGCCAAGTTCGGTTGCGAGTTTGCCTACACTATGGATGGTAGTGAGGTGGGTGAATTGGAGTTCGAGAACTTCAATGCTGCCGGGGCCAAGTTTACTGTCAAGGGACGCAATGTGCATCCCGGTTATGCTAAGGGAAAGATGATTAACTCCATGTTGGTGGCCAACTACCTGATGAGCCTTTTGCCTGCCGACGAAACGCCCGCCACTACTGAAGGTTACGAAGGATTCTATCACCTCGTAGGCTTGCAGGGTGAGGTGGAGCAGACAACCCTCAGCTACATCATCCGCGACCACGACCGTGCCCGCTTCGAGGAGCGCAAGCGCGTGATGCAATCACTTGTAGAGCAAGTGAACGCCCACTATGGCGAGCAACTGGTGAGCCTCGACATGAAGGACCAGTACTATAATATGCGTGAAAAGATTGAGCCGGTAATGTACGTCATCGACATTGCCAAGCAAGCCATGGAGGAAGCTGGCATCACTCCCAAGGTGAAGGCTATCCGTGGTGGAACCGATGGTGCACAGCTCTCGTTCAAGGGATTGCCTTGTCCCAACATCTTTGCCGGAGGTCTCAACTTCCATGGTCGCTACGAATTTGTGCCCATCCAGTCGATGGAGAAAGCCATGCAAGTGGTGGTGAAGATTGCTGAGCTGGTAGCGCAGAGGTAAGAAATAGAAAATCATAGATTTATATTTTATATTGCATGTAAGGGCGGACCAATGTGTCCGCCCTTATTGTTGTATGATAATGTTTGGCTGACAACAATATTGGGGTCTAATATCCTTTGCAGCGTGCTGCAAAAAACTTTGCACCGCATTCTAAATTCATTTTTCTATATTTCATTTCTACATTTCAAGTCACGAAACGTACATCCCAAGCCTTGGGATGTATATTCCAAGACGTGGAATGTACATTCCGTGACACGAAATAAAGAAATAAGCCGTATTTTTTCTATTTTAGTCTGTATGTTAACGCTTTTGGTTGACTACTTCTTGTCTTATTTGTATAGTAGGTTGACTCAGTTAAACAATATTTTTAATTCGGGTTGACTTGTTTTTAACTTAGTCATAAATTAGGTTTACCTATTTCCTTTTTGAACAAG
>JAFWYQ010000077.1 GCA_017517605.1 Bacteroidaceae bacterium | reverse complement strand
TATCGCTTAAGCGTAATTTCAGTAAAGGTTAACTCTTTTTTCATTATCGCTTTAGCGTTTTTCGAATAACGCTTAAGCGTTGCTGGAAAATAGTCAATTTTGGCTGCACTCACTCTATGACTTTTTTGAAAAGTTCTTCAATTCCCTTACGAAAGCCCCCTTTTTTCTCCCCTCAACGTACTATTTTTCCCCAAAAAGCCCTTTTCTTGATTTTTCAGAGGCAAAATCGCGAACAAGAAATTTGCCCCTATCTGCTTATACCTCAGATGTGTTACAGCAATAATGGCCCTATTTCCTTCGCATATTTTTCATCATGTCGTACTCCCCCACGTAAATACACAATTCTCGAAAGCTGGAATATACATTTTGACAAAATGGGAACAGTTGATAATAAAACTGTTCTTGACCCCGAGGATGATGTTGCTCATGTAAAATGGGGTGGCAGTTGGCGTATGCCTACGTTGGATGAAATAGAAGAACTCCTCAATGAATGCACTTGGAAGTGGACGACTTATAAAGGTGTGAACGGTCAGCTCGTCACAGGCCCTAACGGTAATAGTATCTTCCTACCCGCTGCGGGCCACCGCTACGGTACGGAGCTCCTCGGCCGTGGCTCGGACGGCAACTACTGGTCTGCTTCGTTGTACGAGTACGGCAGCTACCGCGCGTACAGCCTCTACTTCAACGACGGCTACAGCGACTGGGACAATTGGAACAACCGCTACTACGGCCACTCCGTTCGCCCTGTCACAGAATGATAGCGAAGCGCATTCGATTCATTTAATTTATTTGATTCATTTGAGCGGGCATACATGAAGCCCGCTCTTCGTTGAACCCGCGGAGCGGGTCGAAAATGTTAAAATTGTTCGTCCCTCTGCATTCGCAATGCAGATGTTGTGAGTGGCGCATTTCTTTGTAGATTTGTTTAATGATTAAGCAATTTTGAATCTTTGAACTAAAGTTCGAAGATTATCTGCATTCGCTGTGAAAAATATCGAAGCAAGCTTCATATTTCTCGCTCGTTTGTTTGTATCTTTGTCGATGGTATTGTTGGAAATTGGGTATTTTGTGATGCTGAGAGGTTGATTATGAGGCTAATAAGTCTAATAAGACTAATTGGACTAATAAGACTAATAACCCTAATTCTACTTGCTTGAAAAAAAAAGGATAATAAAAAAACTTCCCATTCCTTTTGTTCGTATCAATTTTATCTTTACCTTTGCACCGTTTTGTTCCGACAGGCCCTTGCGGCCGGGTAGGATGAAAAGGGAATCGGGTGGAAATCCCGGACAGTCCCGCTGCTGTAAGCTCCAATTCTTTCAGGACGCTTGCTTACATGAAGGTCACTTTCTTCTTGAATCAACTTTCGCAATACGAAAGTTGAGGAGTTAAAGGAGTTAACGCTTCGCTAGTAATTAGAGAAGTTATCGCAGGCATAGCCTGCTAGCCAAATGTTATGCAATACTATTGGCTTTAATTCCTTAGGCTCGTAGAGCCGGTAACTCCTCTAACTCCTTTAACGCCCCAAAAGTTGAGTAAAAAGAAGTTGGGAAGGCCAAGCAAGCGACGGAGTAAGTCAGAAGACCTGCAAAACAGAGTCAAAAATCCCCGTGCTTCGAGGAAAGGTACAGGGAATTGAAATGGTTGAATCAAACTCTCTTTTTGGGTAGATGAGTGTACGCTATGTGCTCGGCTGTATAGTGCTGGGTGGCTTGCTGAACATTCCTGTATGTGCACAATCGGTGGCCGATTCGTTGGCTGACAGGATGCACACGATTGACGAAGTGACGGTGAAGGCGCGTCGGATGCCTGTATCCGTCTCGTCGGCACAACCTGTGCAATCCGTCGGTCGTGAGCAGCTGGAGGGATTGGGCTTGCAGAGTGTGGCCGATGCCGTGCGCCGCTTTGCAGGTGCTACGGTGCGCGACTATGGCGGTATCGGAGGACTGAAGACCGTGTCGGTACGTAGTCTTGGTGCAGGCCATACGGCGGTTAGCTACGATGGGGTGGCGGTGAGCAACACGCAAGCAGGACAGATTGACATCGGGCGCTTTTCGTTGGACAATGTGGAGGAACTCTCGCTGGCCGTAGGGCAGGGGAGCGACCTGTTGCAATCGGCTCGTGCATACGCCTCGGCTGGTATATTGAGCATACGTACCCAGCAACCTGTGTTTGTTGATGGAGAGAAAGACGCTTGGCTGGTGCGACTTCGTGGCGGTTCGTTCGGCTACGTCACTCCCTCGCTCCGCTATGCCCGCAAGTTAGGCGGTCGCACCTCGGTGATGGTGGAGGGTGACTATATGCGGGCGGATGGCATCTATCCTTTTATATTAAAGAACGGGCGTACGGAGACTACCGAGCGCCGACGCAATTCGGACATCTACAGTTGGCACGTAGAGGGCAATTTGTACCATACCTTCAAGGACGAAAGCTGCCTGACGGGGAAGGGCTATTTCTACAAGTCGGAGCGCGGATTGCCGGGCGCTGTCAAACTCTATAATCTCGAAAACCAGTATCGCGAACGCTTGTGGGACGAGAATTTCTTTACCCAACTGACGTATGACAAGCGGTTCTCCCAAAAATTGAGTCTTCGCACATCGGCCAAGTATGGCCACACATGGAGCCGCTACGAGGACAGGGATGTGTCATACGTGAGTGGTCGCATGGTAGATATAAACCGCCAGGATGAGTATTACCTCACGGCCTCGCTGATGTATCAGCCTTGGAGGAAACTCTCCCTCTCGTTGGCGCAGGATGGTGCGGTGAATACGTTGCGGAGCAATCTGCCCCGTTGCCCCTTCCCTGTGCGATACACTTCGCTCACGGCGTTGAACCTCCAATATAAGGAGTGGTGGATGACATTGCAAGGTACGCTGCTCAATACCTTTGTCACTGAAGAGGTGAAGGGCGATGAACGGCCCGATGACCGTCAACGCCTCTCTCCGTCGGTGGGTGTCACCTTCCGTCCGTGGCAAGGGCAAAGACTGTTTGTCCGCTTCCTGTATAAGCATACTTTCCGTGTGCCTACCTTCAACGACATGTACTACCAGCGCATCGGCAACAAGATGCTCCGCTCCGAAAAGGCGGTGGAGTACAATGCGGGTATTACGTACGATGCTCCCTCATTCCCCTTTATGGATTACCTGACACTGACGGTGGATGGCTACATCAACCGTGTGGAGGATAAGATTGTGGCCATCCCTGCGGCCTACGTCTGGAAGATGTCCAACTACGGGCGGGTACACATATCGGGCCTCGATGCGGTGGCTCGTGCAGGTTTCCCTCTGTGGGGCGAGAGTGCGTTGCATCTGTCGGGTACATACACCTTCCAACGTGCCATCGACCGCACTGACCCATCGAAGAAAAACTATGGCGACCAGATACCCTACACTCCCCGCCACACGGGTTCGGTGGGTGTCCGCCTGCAACTGCCTTGGGTGGATGTGGGATACACGGCCATGATGGTGAGCCGGCGCTATTCGCAGGCGCAGAACATTGCAATGAATGAAATCCCCGGCTATGCGGAACATACGCTGACCCTTGCACGGGGCTTCCAGTTGAATACTGTTGCATGTCGTCTGCAAGGCGAGTTGGTGAACTTTACCGATGAGCAATACGAGGTCATCCGCTATTACCCTATGCCCGGGCGCTCGTGGCGGGTGACGTTGCAAATGGAGTTTTGAATAAAAGAAATAACTGGTTATTGATAATATGAATGTAAAACTGAAAGATTAGAAAAAGTATGAAATTAAGAAGTTTGTATATCAGTGCCCTGTGCCTGATGGCTGTAGGTGTGGGATTTACGTCATGTAGTGAAGAAGATTCTCTTCCGATTGTACCTCCTGTAAACAACCTGTCTGATGTGGCTTATATCCTTCACGAAGGAAACATGGGGGATAATAATGCGAGCCTTGGTTGTCTCGACTTGAGTGACTATACTTATCAAGGCAACTGGTATTTGGCGCAAAATGGAGAGAAATTGGGAGACTTGGCGTATGACATGAAGGCATACGACGGCTCACTTTATATTGTAGTTGGTGGTTCAAAGTACATTGTCAAGATTGATAAAGAGGGGCGTAAGTTCTATCAGTTTACATCAGAGCAGGGCGAACCGCGCTCGATGGTGATTGCCGATGGCAAGATTTATGTGACCTCGTATAGCGGTCAGGTACATTGCTTGGATGCTGTATCGTTGGCTTACGAACAGTCGGTGCAGGTGGCCGAGCAGGGTATCCGTCTCGAAGGTATTGCCGAGCGCGATGGAAAACTCTATGTGGCTGTGGCTTACAAAGTGATTCCTGCCACCGAGCCGGGTGCATGGGATACATACGTCTATCAGAAGGAGGTTGCTGTGGTGGATGCCAATACAATGACCAAGGATACTGTCCTCACCGTGGGAAGCAATCCCAGTGCCATGGCGGCACTTGGCAGTGATGTCTACCTCTATTCTATCGGCGACTACTATATGGAAGGACCTGTTATCCAACGCATCCGTACCGACTATTCGGTGGATACCGTGGCTGTAGCCAACAAGATGGCTGTGGTAGGTGACAAACTCTTCCTGGTGAATGCAGAGGTGACTTACGACCCTGTGACTTGGGCTGCTACAACCGTCAACACCTTTATGGCCTATGATCCTATAACAGAGGCCTTGGAAGGTAGCTTCATTGGCCGAGAGGCTCCTGCCGAATTGGCTTCGTCCACCATCTATCTGTTGGCTGGCGACCCCGTGACAGGAGAAATCTATATAGGCACGACCGACTACGTGAATACCGGCACTATCTATCGCTTCTCTGCGGATGGTCAGTATGTCGGCCAGTTTGATAGCGAAGGGTTGAATCCTTCCAAGATGGTGTTTGTAAATTAAGGAGGTGGGAGTGTAGACAATACTCCAGTAATGATGAAGGCTTTACATTCGTTTATACTCCTAAGCGAAGCGTCACTTCTACCTCCTACACTCCTAACGATAAAAAATCAATCATGCGAAGCTTTGTTTTTACTGTCATAGCTGTTTGCACATTTTGCGTCCTCTTCCCGTCGTGCGACGGGGAGGGGAACCGTGCAGAAACCTCACAAGGCGACACCTTGGAGGTACGCTATGCCTCGCACTTGCAGATGGTGGAGTGTGGGGGCTATACGCTCGTGAACCTGCGTAACCCGTGGGATACGTTGAGGACGTTGCATACCTATATACTGATGCCGCGCGATAAGGAGTACGATACCGACACGTTGCCCAAGGGGACGGTGGTGCGTGTGCCCTTGCAGCGTTCGGTCATCTACACCTCTGTGCATTGTGGCTTGGTGAACGAATGGGGGGCGTTGGATGGTGTGGCCGGTGTGTGCGATGCCAAGTATATCCATCAAGAGGAGGTGTTGCAACGCTTGGCCGATGGCCGTATGATGGATTTGGGCAATGCTCAAAGTCCTGATGTGGAGCGCATGATTGACCTCCAACCCGATGCCCTGCTGTTGTCTCCTTTCGAAAACAGTGGTGGTTATGGGCGCGTGGATCACATGGGAGTACCCATTATTGAGTGTGCAGATTATATGGAAACGTCTGCCCTTGGACGTGCCGAATGGATGCGCTTCTATGGCAGGTTGTACGGGTGTGGCGACAAGGCTGATTCCCTATTTGCTGTTGTAGAAAAAGAGTATATGGTATGGAAACAGAAGGCACAAGCCTGCATTGGGCATCCTACCGTGTTTGCCGACTTGCCCGTAGGCTCTTCGGCCTGGTATGTATCTGGCGGAGGAAGCACCATCGGTCGCATGTATGCTGATGCCGGTGCCCGTTATCTATTTGCAGATAATGCAAGTACGGGTTCTGTGCCCCTCTCTTTTGAAACGGTATATGCCAAGGCACAACATGCTGACATCTGGCTTATCCGTTATCATGCTCCGCAAGACCGAACTTATCGTTCGTTGGCGGCTGAGTTCGAGCCATATACACACTTCGATGCTTTCCGTAATCGTCGTATGTATGGATGCAACACGGCCCACAGCCGATTCTATGATGAAGTACCCTTTCATCCTGAATGGCTGTTGGCCGAATTTGCTTGTATGTTTCATCCTGAACTGTGTACTGATAGCCAGGATGCACTTCGATACTATGCTCCGTTGGAGTTAGAATGAGTATTTTGCCATCAGATTGATGCGGTTGGCCTGTCTGTCTGAATGGTTGAAGTCGGTGCGCCATCCGTGCAGGTATTCAACTCCGAATTGCAGACCTTGACTGGCATTCCAGAAGAGATTGCCGGCTGCATATTGTCCGTAGTGGTAGTTGGCTGGATTTATCTGCTGATAGCCATTTTCGCTATAGAGACGAGCCATGCTGTAGGTGCCCGAAACGAATAGCGAGGGAGTGATGTTGTATTGGGCACCAACATACCATCCCATCATGGAAAGGGCTTGTAGTTCGTTTGTATTGTCGGCATCCATTACCAAATCGACATCCAGTTCGCCCAAATCGTTGATGTATTGTGCAATGCCCTTTCCGTAAGTGAATTGACCGAACATCCTGACAGGGCCAACCCCAAAGGTTGTGGATGCTTGCACACCGTATCCCAAGATGTCGTCAGAACTTTGGGTATCCGTGTTGGTATAAGTCATGCTGCGGAGGACACCACCGAGACGGATGTGACTGTTGTCCTGCCAGTTGTATTGGGCATATAGGGTAAAGTCGGGTTTCCGTTGGCGGTCGATTTGGAATTGGTTGTTGGCGCTTCCGTTCACATGAGGCATTTCCATAGAGAGGTTGAAACGGAAGTTGCGCAATTTGTCATATAGGATGGCTATCTGGGTAGCGCGATAGAATGTGCCTCCGTTAGGACCTTGAAAATCGATGGTGGCCGGCATGGCTGCTGCATCCATGAATCCTCCGTAGGTGTAACCGATAGTGACTCCGCTGAATGAGAGGTAGGCGTTGCGCAATTTGAAGGTGTTTCCATTGCCACGGAAGTTTCCTTCGGTATGTACGATGAAGTCGCCCAATAAGGGAGAGTTACCCACGAGTTTCATAAACAGGTTGGCTGTGGTGGCATCCATTTGAATTTGGTTGCCAAAAGGCGAATGGTTAGGAATATCAGCAGGAATGAAATCGATGTTGTCAACCAAACCGTCGAAATCGTAAGAGGCTACAGTGCGTACATAACCGCCAATACCTAAGGCGAATGTCCCTTGACGATCGGTGAGTACAAAGCGGGGCACTTGAGGATCGTGTACGTGGGGTAGTTGCGAGGTGTTCATTACCTCTATCAGTTCGTCGCCGAGATTGTCCATACTCACCATAACAATGCTGTTGGGCACATCGTTGGCAATGGTTACGTTTCGTTGAGCCACTATGGGAAGTGTGGCAACGACGATTCCGCATAGTGCGGTCAGGAATGTTTTCTTGAATGTCTTCATCTTAAATTCACTATTGTTTGAAAAATAAAAGTATTACAACCTTTCAAACAACGGCAAACTTAAAATGTTTGGTTGGTAAAATAAGAATAGCATTCTTCTGTGCATAAGATTGACAATCGTCAGTATAGAAGAATGCTATTCATTACTATATAGGATAAGCCCTTGTCGAGTATAGTATGCGGGTTGAACGTATATAGTACTAATTCAATTCCAGATTGAAGGTCTCCTTGAACTTTTGCAATACAGGATTTTTGGTGCTCATTATTTGGTATTGCTCTACGATGCCATAGGCCCGTTTGGCTTCATTGGGAGCCATTATGCGCACTGTCATCTCAATTTTGCTGTTATGTAATTGTGTACGCATGTGTTGGACTATTTTTGAAGCCATGCTTTGCATCTTCTTGTTCACCAATTCATTGTCGACAACCACTTCAAACGTTGTATCGTTCAACAACTTGGGACGCATATTCTTCATGCGGCCGGCTGTAGCATTTTCCTCAATGGGCAGTTGGTTGGCAAACTCATTCCAACAATAGCGTATGTTGCTTTCGGTGACGGGGAAATCTTCTTCTGTCTTTTCTAAAGCGGTAGTTTTTACAATTTCCGGCTGGGGTTGCAGGTTTTCGCTTTTCTGTGGTTGGCGGATGGATACGCTCAGTTTTTCCCTTTTGAAAGTGGGTACGGTGGATTCCTTTTTCATCTGTTGCTTGTTGAACAGCGCGGATGGCCTTTCTGTTGCGGGAGGAGTAGATGTGGGTGAATTGGTGGGAGTGGCTTGTTGTGTAGGCACAGGTGTTACAGGCACAGTCGTTTGAGGTGCCTGTGCAACGGTAGCTCCTGTCTGTTGGGCGGGAGCCACTTGTTGGTTAAAAATGGGTTTTAATGTCTTCTTAGGGCTACGCCCACACCATGCGTCGGCATCGTCGGTGGTAAGTTGTGCCACTTGGATAAGTGTAAGTTCGACGAGCAGACGCTTGTTTTTGCTGGCACGATAGTTGAGGTCGCAATCGTTGCACACCTTAATTGCACGATAGAGGAACTTTATATCGCAACGTTGGGCCTGTTCGCTGTATCGGGCACGCACACTGTCGCTCACCTCCAGCAGAGGTAGGGTAGAGGCATCGCGACTCACCATCAAATCGCGCATGTGTGAGGCAAGGCCTGTGATGAAGTGGTGGCCGTCGAATCCCTTGTTCAGAATTTCGTTCAGTAACAGCATCGCTTCGGGTACCTTGTTGCCCAACAACAGGTCGGTGATGCGGAAATAGTATTCGTAGTCGAGTACATTCAGATTCTCGATTACGCGTTGGTAGGTCACATGGCCGCCAGTGAAACTCACAACCTGATCAAAGATGGAAAGTGCATCGCGCATACCGCCATCGGCCTTTTGGGCAATCACGTTCAATGCTTCGACCTCGGCTTCGATACCCTCTTTTTCGGCTACATATTTCAAATGGTCTACGGTGTCGTTTACGTTCATGCGGTTGAAATCGTAAATCTGGCATCGGCTCAGGATGGTAGGCAGAATCTTATGTTTTTCCGTAGTGGCCAAGATGAAGATGGCATGGTGGGGAGGTTCTTCCAATGTTTTCAGGAATGCATTAAAGGCTGCTGTGCTGAGCATGTGCACCTCGTCGATGATGAAGACCTTGTATTGTCCTATCTGGGGCGGGATGCGTACTTGTTCGATAAGGGTACGGATGTCTTCTACCGAGTTGTTTGATGCAGCATCCAATTCGTGGATATTGTACGAACGCTGTTCGCTGAAAGCCTGACACGATTCGCACTGTCCGCAGGCTTCTCCATCGGGAGTCAAGTGCTGGCAATTGATAGTACGGGCAAATATACGTGCACATGTTGTTTTGCCCACTCCGCGAGGACCGCAGAAGAGGTAAGCGTGTGCCAATTTACCAGTGGCGATGGCATTCTTCAATGTGGTGGTCAATGCTCGTTGACCGACAACCGAATCGAAGTTCATCGGACGGTATTTTCGGGCTGAAACTATGTAGTCTTCCATGTTGTTCAATTTCTGTTTTCAGATTCGTTGACGCAAAGGTACAACGAATGTTGTAGATTCGCAAACATTTTGCACATTCGTTATTGAATTATTTCATTTTTTTCGCTATCTTCGCAGCGTTAAAATAATTAAAAGGATTTATGGGAAGGCTTATTACAATGTGGAATCTTTTTTGTCGCCACAAATATTTGGTGGTGACAGTTGCTTTTGTGGCTATCATTGGTGTGTTGGACGAGAACAGTCTGGTTCGACGGATGTCGCATAAATACGAAATTGCAACCCTGAAAAGCGAGATTGCAAAGTATGAACAACAGTTTCAGGAGGACACACGTAAATTGGAGGAGTTGGACAGCAATCCTGAAACAATAGAGAAGATTGCTCGCGAAAGATACCTGATGAAGCGTCCCGACGAGGATGTGTTTATTTTTGAAGAATAATAGTTGTGCGTAGGATGAATCAAAAAGTTGTTTCGACACTGATGATGCTGGGTGCTTTGGCCTTGTTGGCCGGTGCGGCTTCCATGATAACCAAATGGGGGGGAGCGCCCTACCTGTATTGTGTGGGTGCCCTGTTGTTTGTAGCCATGCAGATGATTGACCGTTACGAAGGTAACGATTTTGTTATCAAGCGCTTGCGTCGCCAGCAACTGCTTGGTGCTGTCATGCTGTTGGTTACCGGTGTGTTGATGTTTGTTGAACGGCATAACGGATGGATAGCCACGCTCACAATCGCAGCCTTGCTTGAATTGTACACGGCTTTCAGAATGCCGGATAAACAATAACAGGACTTACATTACAGTCCTTTGTTGATGCTGTCAATGTAATCCAACAACTCTTTCCTTCCTGTCTTTTTTTCGGATGATGTGGCGAATATTGGGGGGAGTTCTTCCCATTGTTCCAACAGTTTTTGTTTATAGGCTTCTACATTTTCCTTTAATTTCCCACCCGACAGTTTGTCTGCTTTGGTGAAGACGATGGCAAAAGGAATACCGTTTTCGCCCAACCACTCCATAAACTCCAAGTCGATAGCTTGAGGAGCATGGCGGCTGTCTATCAATACGAAAAGGCAGGTCATTTGCTCGCGTTCAAGGACATAGTTCTCTATGAGAATCTTGATCTGTTCCTGTTGCTTCTTTCCGCGTTGGGCATAGCCATAGCCGGGCAAATCCACCAGATACCATTCGTTGTTGATGATGAAATGGTTGATGAGCAATGTCTTTCCTGGAGTAGAACTGATCATTGCCAATTTGTTGTTGCGCGTGAGCATGTTGATGAGACTGCTTTTACCCACGTTTGACCGTCCGATGAAGGCATATTCGGGTTTCCCGTCCTGTGGGCATTTGTCCAGGCGGGTGTTGCTGATGACGAATTTGGCACTTGTTATTTCCATGGTGTTTGTTATATATGATATGGTTATGGATGAATCTTCATTGTCTCTTTTTCGAATTGTAAGGGGAGGAGGAATTTTGTTCCGTCCTCGATGATGTAGCACGCTTGGGTACCATACAGAATCAGGCGGATGGGGATACCGCCTTGTCGTGTCTCTGTTTCCATCATCACTTGTCGGCAAGCTCCGCAAGGTGGGCATGGGTGAGGAGTGAACCCCTCCTTGGTGCGTGCGGCAATGGCCAAAGACTTCACAGCCTTTTGGGGAGATAAGGCACCGGCTTGGTACAGTGCTACACGTTCGGCGCACATGCCGCTGGGGTAGGCAGCATTCTCTTGATTACTTCCTTTTAGGATGTTGTTGTCGGAGAGGCGCAAAGCTGCTCCTACGGCAAAGCCCGAATAGGGACTGTAGCTGCCATCACATGCCTCGCGGGCGGCATCTGCCAATTGCTTGTCCTCTGCACTCAGTTCCGCTTCGCTGCATACCTGCATTTTTGATTCAAAACAGACCTCTTTCATGTTATAAGATGATAATTATCGCTACATTTTTACAAATGTAGTGAAGAGTTTTGTAATCTTTGCCATATTATGTGTATATTTGTGAAAAATTAGCATAACACACCTTGTTTCGATGAAAAAATCCATTGTTCTGAGCTTCGTGCTCCTTATTCTGTACAGTTGTCCGATAGATGCTCAACGGCGCAACAGTCAGTACCTTGATTATATAGAAAAGTACAAGGACGAAGCCGTAGAGCAGATGCAGCGTTACCATATTCCCGCCAGCATCACCTTGGCTCAGGGCTTGCTCGAGAGTGGAGCAGGGCGTAGCGAATTAACCCGCAGGTCGAACAACCACTTTGGCATCAAGTGTGGCAGCGATTGGCGTGGGAGCAAGACCTATCACGACGATGATGCGCGTGGCGAATGCTTCCGTGTGTATAAGAGTGCCCGCGAGAGTTTCGAGGACCATTCACGTTTCTTGGCCGGTAAACAGCGCTATGCCTCACTGTTCAAATTAAAGACCACCGATTACAAGGGATGGGCCAGAGGGTTGAAAAAGGCAGGTTATGCCACCAGTCCCACCTATGCCAACAAACTGATTGAATTGATAGAATTGTACGAACTCGACCGCTTTGACCACGGTCGTCTCAAAGGCACTTGGATTGCCAATCCCCACGAACCTTTCCTGGCCAATGGCTTGCTCTACGTGGTAGCGCGCGATGGCGACACCTTAGGAAGTCTTTCCGACGAGTTCGATATCTCTGCCCGTAAATTACGGAAATACAACGACCTCTATAAGGGGTACTTATTGAAACGTGGTGACATCATCTATCTGCAGAAGAAAAATCGCCGTGCTCATAAGGCTTATAAGACACACATCGTCCAACCAGGCGAGAGCATGTATCTTATCAGCCAACGCTACGGCATCCGCCTCGACCGCCTTTACAAGATGAATGATAAAACACCCGATTACAACCTCCAGACAGGCGATGTGTTGCGATTGAGGTAAAAGGGAACTTTTAGGAAATGGTCACATTATTGAAGCAGCCATTTCCAAAGTGGTTGTGTTTGTATGATTCCATAATCATCCACAATAGTATCTTCTTCTGCATAGGTCAAAATCAAACGTTGTTCACATGGAAGAACTTTGGGTAATTTCTTCAGAGCCTGTAGCCGGTGCTTCTTCTTTTTTGTTATCTTTTTACTTCTTGCCATCAAGAAGACCATACCTTAATGAACTAATCAAAAGAGGTTTCGACTGACCGTAGGGAAGTAAAAAAGTAAACTCAACATGTAAAATTTATATCCTCTCCAACACCATCGTGATGAGGTCGTCGATGGAACTCTTGTAGTTGGCATTGGCTTCTTTGGCCAAGCGGTTGGCGACGACCATGCAGATGGTGGTGGCTTTGTGTCCGAGCAGGAGGGAGAGGCCGGCGAGGGCGGAACTTTCCATCTCGAAGTTGGTAATGCGCAGGCCGTTGTGGGCAAAGGTCATTATTTTATCGTTCAATTGCGGGTCGGCCAAGGGGATGCGCAATCGGCGTCCTTGCGGACCGAAGAATCCGCCACAGGCAATGGTGATGCCGCGCACGGTGTCCGTGCCATCGCCTTCGATGCGGTCCGTCAGTTCGGTGTCGGCAGGTGCTACGTATGGATTGCCCATGTGTGGCGACCAACTGACGTGTTGCTTGAAGGCGGTTTCGAGGGCAAGGTCGCATACACGGTCGCGCCCATCATAGAAGTTGAGCAGCCCGTCGAATCCGATACTCTTTTCCGAAAGCACGAAGGTGCCAATGGAGGTGTCGGGTTGCAGGCCGCCACAAGTGCCTATGCGTACCAGCTCGAGGGTTCGGTGTTGGGGATGTTCGGTGCGGGTGGTGAAGTCGATGTTGGCAAGGGCATCCAGTTCGTTCATTACGATGTCGATATTGTCGCATCCGATGCCAGTCGATAGGGCGGTGATGCGCTTGCCTTTGTAGGTGCCGGTGATAGTGCGGAACTCGCGGCTCTCCACGGTATACTCTACCGTGTCGAAGTGTGAGGCTACGAGGGCTACACGGCCAGGGTCTCCCACTAAGATAACTTTGTCGGCCAACTGTTCGGGCTTCAGGTGCAGGTGGAAGATTGTCCCATCGGGATTGATGATAAGTTCGGATTCGGGGAAAAAGGTATTCATAGTGTTTCGTGGTATATGAATTGGGCTAATTAGTCCAATCTGTCTAATTAGCCCAATTGTTTTTTAGGAAAGATTATTTATCCAATGCTTCGCAGCAGCTTCCTGTATCGGGATGTGCAATGCTGTCGCGCATCTGTGTGTCGGCTTGGATATTCTTCATTCGATAGTAATCCATGATGCCGAGGTTGCCACTACGGAATGCTTCGGCCATGGCCTTGGGCACTTCAGCTTCGGCTTGGATTACATTGGCACGGGCCTCTTCGGCCTTGGCCTTCATCTCCTGCTCGCTGGCTACAGCCATGGCGCGGCGCTCTTCGGCCTTGGCTTGGGCAATGTTCTTGTCGGCGTTGGCTTGGTCAATCTGCAGGGCAGCACCGATGTTCTTGCCTATGTCAATGTCGGCAATGTCGATGGAGAGAATCTCGAAGGCAGTACCTGCATCCAATCCCTTGCGGAGTACGAGTTTGGAGATAGAGTCGGGATTCTCAAGCACGCTCTTGTGATTCTCTGACGAACCGATGGATGATACGATACCTTCGCCTACACGGGCAAGCACGGTGTCCTCACCAGCACCACCCACCAATTGGCGGATATTGGCACGCACAGTTACACGGGCTTTGGCAATAAGCTGGATACCATCCTTGGCAACAGCTGTTACGGGAGGTGTGTCAATCACTTTGGGATTAACGGACATCTGTACGGCTTCGAATACATCACGTCCGGCCAAGTCGATGGCGGTGGCCATCTGGAACGAGAGTTCGATGTTGGCCTTTGATGCAGAAACCAGGGCATGAACCACTTTCTCTACATGACCTCCGGCCAGGTAGTGGGCTTCCAGTTCGTCGCGCGTGATGGTGCTGAGTCCGGCCTTGTGAGCTTCAATCAAAGCCTGTACGATAACTGAAGGCGGCACATTACGGATACGCATCAAGAAGAGTTGGATGAGCGAAATGTTTACGCCCGATACTTTGGCCGACAACCATAGGATGAACGGCACGTAGTGGAAAAAGACGGAGATGAATACAATCACTCCGGCAATGGCAATAAATGGCATATAGTCCATAGCTGTAAGTATTAATTATGAATTATTAATTATGAATTTCAAATTACTGTGGCGAAACGAGGATGATGCCGTCGGTGATGCGTTCGACGATGATGGGAGTCTTGGCATCGATGAAGTCACCCGTTGTCCTCACTTCCACAATGCGGTCGCCGAACCGGGCATTGCCTATTTGCGCCAATCGGGTGAGGGCGATACCTGTATCACCCACTTGGATTGTGGCGGATTCGGGTTGCTTTACAGAGGAGTCAATATCCTTTTTCAAAGCCAGTCTGTCGAGCGACTTGGAGCGCATGAACCATACAAATACCAAGATGGAACTGATGATGGATATGGCCAATGTGATGACACCCGGCCAAGTGCCCAATTCGTTGAACGCACGCACGTTGGCATAAACAAGGCATACGGTGGCTCCGATACCGGCCAGACTGATGCCGGGGAAAAGGAATACCTCTAAGAGCAGCAGAATGATACCTGCAATGAGGAGGGATGCAATGATGAGTATTTCCATATATTGTTTAATTATGAGTTTTGAGTTCTGAATTATGAGTTCTGAGTTATGGAAACTATATTATTTCTTTCCGAGGTGGCGGTTTTCTGTGTTGCGGGCTTCCAACTCCAGTCTGGCAACGGATTGCTCCAATTGTCGGATGCGTTGCTCCAAATCGAGGATAGCGGCCTTCATGCTGTTGCGCTGGTTAGTGTTGGCTTGTGCATAGGCGGTGCGTCGTTGCTCCAATTGGTTGGAAAGTGAGGCCAGATTCTTTACCTCCTGCATCCAACGGGTAGCCAAGTCGCGTGCCTGTTTGGAGCGGAAGTCCTTCAATGTGTGGTAAGTGGTAAGGTCGTCAATAACCAGTTCAAAGTCTTTGGCAATAGTTTCCTGTTCCGTATTGGAATATTTGATGCTGGCTATACGTTGTTTGGCACGTTGTAGTTCCTGTTCGTTTTTCCATGTATCTTTGATGGAGGTCAGTTGTGCACGGCTACGGAGTTGTTCGGGCGAAACTTACTCTTCGTCCAACGTGGTATTCCCTTCGTTGGGGATGAAGGTGTAGATGCATACCTTGCCTTCGGGTTGGTTGCGGTCTGAAGCAAACCATCCCAGTGTGTTGAATTCATCAATGACCAACATATAGTCGTTGGCAGGTGAATTGAAAGGCATTCCGATGTTCTCGGGGCGCAAGAACTGGTTCCTTTCGCTATTGTATCGGGTGATGAAGATGTCGTATCCCCCCAAAGATTCGCTACCGTCGGAGGCGAAGTAGAGGGTGGCACCATCCGATAGGATATAGGGATAGTTGTTGTTGCAGTTCTCTCCCAATCCCTTCAGCAGTTTCCCGTTTTCCCATTTGTCGGTCAACATGTCTGAGGTGTAGAGGTGCATTTTGCCATCGGTTGCCGAGCTGTAGTATATCTTGTTCTTTGTCTCTGTTTGATACACAATGCCTTCCGGTTGATTCTTTTGGTTGAAGAATTGGTTGAAGGTAGTCAGCGAACCGGCTTCCTTGCTCATGTTGTAGGCATTCAAGAAGATGTTTTTGTCCACTATCACACTGTCAACGATGGTTATATCCTTTACACTTCGCATCATCTGGCGTCCCAACGAAGCGTAGTCATAGGCTGCTTGATAGGCATCAGTCGGTTTCTTTGCCTTTTCCATCAGTTCGAAATAGGTCTCCCAACTCTCTTCAGATTCCTCGAATTGGTAGTTGTCGCTATAATACATGGCCAGATACCGGTTGGCTTCGCGCACATCGCGCTCAGCAGCCAGTTCCAAATAGGGGAGGCATTTGTCGGCTTCGCCTGTTTCGTAGAGGCAGGCACCGTACCAATAGTTGTAGCTTCCGTTTTTAGGGTATCGTTTGACTAATTTCTGGAAGGCAGGTTTGGCTTCGGCGTATTTGCCATCGTTGAACAGACGCTTTGCCTGCTCTTGGCTTTGTCCCGATGCGGTCAGGGCTATCAACGGCAAGCATCCCAGCAATAGTAAATATCTGTATAATTTCATTGGACTATTCGGTTAAT
>JAFWYQ010000076.1 GCA_017517605.1 Bacteroidaceae bacterium | reverse complement strand
CCTCCAACAAGTCAGGACGAAGTTGCTTGGTGCGCTCAATAGCTTGCTGAAGTTCCCAATCGCGAATGTTGGCTTCGTGACCGGAAAGAAGCACTTGAGATAGGGGCAACATATGCGTCGTATATTGAGGATTACAAGAGAATAGAGTATCTTAGTTCAAATTCATTTATTGTATATTCTAAAGATGGACTTATTTATGAATACGGAGGGACTGCTGATTCTTATATCACGGATGAAAGTAATACAGGGACACTTGTATGGTTATTATCAAAGGTGAGAGACAGATTCGGAAATTATATGCGATATACATACGCGAACAATAGTACGTTGGGCGACATATTCATAAGTAGCATCGAATATACTGGTAATTCAATAATGGGAACAAATCCGGTTAATCGAATAGACTTCTCGTACTCTCTTCGTAATGAACTGGTTGTATCCCATTCTTATGGTACCCCAATTGTTCAGAAAGCGTTGCTTACAGGCATAAAAGTTTCCACAGGAAATACTACTATAAAAGAATACAAATTCAACTATTCCTATGATAACATATATTCCCAGTTGGCCGAAATTGAAGAATATGGCCAAAACGGGAGTAAATACAATTCAACCATAATATCTTGGAATGACGAGAATAGTAAAAATTCTACTACAATTCTCAATCCTTATTACATTAGTGCAGGAGCAAGTTTTGATTTTTCAAATAGAGCTCTGTTTTATGCAGATTTTAACAGCGATGGCAGATGTGATGTTATGGAATACCCAACCAAGAATATCGCATCATTCGACAGTACTGCTGTGCTTTATACCATGGGAGACGATCTGTTGCTGAGCAAAAAATGTACGATTACTCACGGCATAGATGACAAACTTTCTTATGTAGATTTGGACGGAGACGGTGATTTAGATATTATCAAGTCATCAAAAAATGAGAGTTGTTATCGACATTACTTTTACATATTTGACGGTAATAATTTCTCAATCCCTAATGAAGAATGCTTATTTACGACCTCTGCAGAACTGTACTTTGGAGACTTCAATGGTGATGGACGTACTGAATTATTGACTAAAGATTTCAAACTATACGATGTAGATAAAAATCTTTTAGCTCAAGGAGGAATTAGCAATTGGGGAGACGATTATCTTAGTGAAATTCCTAACAATTCGAGTATTATAGATTTCAATGGAGACGGAACAACTGATATATTGATAAATTCTTCTAACGGTGCTCAAATTTATACATTGTCGGGAGATGTTTTTATGCAAGAATCGTCTTTTGATGGAAGTTTCTCAATAGGTGCAGGTGCTTATATTCACTTTGCAGACTTTAATGGTGATGGTTGTACAGACATTCTTTCGCGTTCTAATGGCTTTCATTATGTGTATACATCTACCAGTTCCAGATTTATTCGTAGGGCAGATGTTGGTGGTTTGGAATCTGTTAGAGGTATTATTCGTGTAACAGACTATAATAGTGACGGAAAAGATGATATAATAGTATTGGATATAAATGGACTCATTAATGTTTGGGAATTTGATGGAATCTATTTTCAGCGCAAAACAATTCCTTACTCCTTGGATGAAAATGCACTTAATATTATTTTTAACTATCCGACAGCGTGGGGCGTTGCAGATTTTGATGGTGACGGACTGAGTGAATTTTTTATTGCAGACCATCTTGATGGATATCAGATGATGGATTTTGACTATGCGCATCGTCTGTTTGTCAATAAAATAACGGATGGATACAATCAAAAGGTGATATTTGAATATACCCCTCTTACAAACTCATCATGCTATACAGAAACGAACAAGAATCTTACTTTCCCCCTTTCGAGATCAAAATTCCCGCTATATGTGGTAAAAAGCATATCACACAGAAACTCGCCTACAGGGGAATATTCCAGTACATTGGATTATGAATATGAAGACATTTGTATTCATCGTTCAGGTAAGGGCATCCTATGTTTCAAAAAAATCATAGAAGAAAATGAATCCAAAGGAATCCGGAAAGTTTCGACCTATGATTATTTGCCCAATAGTCATTTCCCGTATTTGAAATCCGAAGAGCTGATGACAACAAATGGGGACACCATTTCTATGGTTCAACACGAATATTCGGAGGTAGTCAAGTACGAAGGTGGGTATGAAGTTTTTCAGACAGAGAAATCAAATACAGATTATTTGACTGGTCACACAGTTGCATATAGTTTTGATCAATATGAAAAAGGGTTTCCCCGTAGGACTATAAAAAATGTAGGGAATAGCGATGTAATAGAAACGACCACTACAACCTATCAGCATGTAGATAATTCAAGTCTTCGTTTGTTGGGTCTCCCAACTACCAAAAACATTGTAACACAACGGAAAGAAAAAACTGCATGGACCGAAAAAACTTGTTATTCATATAACAGTTCCTATTCCGTAGACAAAAAGGAGGAATATGTGCACGATGGAAGCAAGAAAAGTTTGGAAGAGACCTATAGCTACGACGGATTTGGCAATATTGTCACCAAAACGATTAAGCCGTATAATTCTACAAATACATTAACCAACTCATATACCTATTCCACTGATGGTTCACAACTTTGGGAAGTCAGGAATCCGTTAGGCATTAAGACCTCATACCAATACAATAGCATTGGCCAATTGACGAAAATGTACGACAACAATGGCAATGCCACTTCTTTCTATTATGATGATTTCGGCAACCCGATAAGAACTATTTACCCCGACAATGTGGTAGAAACGGATTCAATCTTTTGGGTAACAGATATTCCCGGAGCATTGTATGGAGTAAAAAAGACTTCTACAATAGATCCGATGACAATAACCTACTTCAATGCATACGGGATAGAAATCAGAAAATCAACCCAACTGTTCGATGGTAGCATGACACACGTGGACAATGTCTATAATCAGGATATGCAACTTGTGCAAACGTCCTTACCATTCAAAGGCAGTGCAGGGACCTTATGGAACACCTATACCTATGACAGATATGGCAGACTCACCCAAGTGGATTATGCATCGGGGAAAGTCGATAAATACAGTTATTCAGACAATGCTATTACAGAAACAAAGAACGGTATTGCAACTACTCGAACTTATGATGGCACAGGAACATTACTAAGTTCCAAAACTTCAGCGGGAACTATTAACTATAATTATTTATCCAACGGGAATGTATCTACTATATATAATTCCAATACCCTTCTTGTAAGGTTTGGCTATGATGATTATGGACGACGAACTTCCATCTATACGAAAGATACAGGAACCCGTAGCACAAGCTACAATCAGACAGGAAATGTAAGTTCGGAAGTGGATGCAAATGGAAACAGAATCAATTATTCCTATGACAATTTTTCCCGTTTGACACGGAAAGAAACGTCCGATGGTCTGGTAACCACATATACTTATGATGACAATGATAATTTGATACAGGAGTCAACAAATAATGGGGTTCGAAAAATATTAGAATACGATAGATTTGGAAGAATCATAGAGGATTTTCAAATAGAAAATTATAGAAATAGTTCAAATGTAGGATACCATAAATTTTATATTTACACGAATGGTCTATTAACGGAAACTATCCATTCAATGGAAAGGTATAATACCGCTACTACAGAATTATTGGGAATAGAAACATTTTTATATTCACAAGGGTACTTGGTTCAAATTGGAAAAGAAACGAATGGAGTTTCAACCCCCTTTTGGAGCCTAACTGGACAAAACGAATTCGGACAAACAACGCATTATACTACCGGATCATTACAACATACCAATACATACAACAATTATGGTATCTTGACACGAATTACAACTGTAAAAGATTCTGAAAGACTGCAAGATTTCAGGTATGTATTTAATTCTGAAACGGGTAATTTGACAAGACGTATAGATGTATTGCGCAATATCACCGAAAACTTTGCATACGACCAATACAACCGTTTGAGAACAGCAAAAGACGAAAGTTATTCATACAATGCCATTGGCAATATCACATCCCATAGCAAAGTGGGAACATACAGTTACACGGGAGGACAATATACTGTCACGGGCATTACCCCCAACTCTAATAGCAGATTACTCAATACTGAGCAACAAATTACGTATGATGCGCACATGCGTCCCGCACAAATTGCAACAAATATAGCAAGTGCCCATTTCAAATATGATGGAAGCGGTAATAGAATACAAATGATAGACAGTCTGTTGGTTTCTTCCTATATAGTAGGAGGTTTTCCTCAACCCCTAAGAAATAAAAGAGTCATCACTTATTATGGCGATAAGTACGAAAAGATTGAAGATTATGTAAACAATGACATAAAAAAGATTCTCTATCTTGGTGGTGATGCCTATAGTGCTCCTGCTGCATACGTGAATCACAATGATTCTCTTAAACTTGTTTATATTTGTAGAGACCATCTTGGTAGTATTACGCATGTCGTTGATGAAAACGGTACTCTTATCCAAGAACTCAGCTATGACGCATGGGGAAATTTGCGTGACCCTGCCACACAAAATGTCTATGCTTTTGGTGATGAGCCGGTATTGTTTTTAGGTAGAGGATATACGGGGCACGAACATCTCAACCATTATGCACTTATAAATATGAATGCTCGTCTGTATGACCCGGTCATCGGACGATTTCTAAGCCCTGACACCTACACACAATTGCCAGATAACCTGCAGAGCTACAACCTCTACAGCTATTGCATGAACAATCCACTCCGCTATGTGGATCAAAGTGGTGAGATTTGGTGGGCTTTTGCAATTGCAGCCGTTGTGGGTGGAGGACTCAATATCGCATCCAATTGGGACAACATTGGCAGTATTTGGGAAGGATTAGGCTACTTTGGTGTAGGAGCTTTGGCCGGTGTTGCTGGTGCAGCCACTTTTACGGGGGCAATCGGAGTGGTTGGTGTTTCAGGAGTCGCCGGAGGTTTTTTGGCTGGTGGCGCCAGTGGTTTCACTTCCGGTGCAATTTTAGGAGGCGGTAATGGTATTGTGGCAGGTGAAAACTTCATGACAATTTTGGAACAAGCCACTTTCAGTGCTGCAACAGGAATGCTTGGCGGCGCAGTGAGTGGTGCAGCCACCAGCGGTGTAGCTGCTTACATCCAAGGGAAAAATGTATGGACAGGATCAGACATTGCTTCCGGTCGCAATGCTTTTTCTTTCAAGAATACTCCCGTTTCTGAATCCATCAGAACTTCGCATGGCAATGTCCTGCCTGATGAAATGGCTTCCCAAGCACAACCTGATAAACCGATGAGTACGGTGGAGGAAGCGCCAACGCATAAAATGTCTCCACATGAAAAAGGGGAAATTGGAGTTGAACGTGCAATGGAGGAATTCAGAGCAGAAGGTGGGACTATATATAGCAAAGAAGTAACAATTGAGCTTGATGGAATCAAGAATCGTTTTGATTTTGTAGGAGAAAAAGATGGTATGTTGCATTTGTTTGAAGTGAAAAATGGACCAACAGCCCGTCTTAGAGGAAACCAACTTATTAATATACCTAAAATGATGCAATCTAAACCTCCTTTTATTCCAAAAGGCGGGAATGCAACCTTTGTGAAATTCCCAGGATTTAGTGTTGGACAAGATTTTAGAGACAATTACGTAATCGTCTATAAAAAGTTTTTTTAAAATGATACTCATAAAAGAATTAAAGAAAATAATAGAAACTTCCGTTACAGAAAGATTAGCAGCATACGGTTTTAAGGAGAAACGGGCTGGGTGCATTGTTTGTCAGAAGAGTAATGGTTTGATATATACTATAAACTTCGGCTATACATCGTTTGAAGACCCCAATGCACTACTTTGCAGCATACATATTGGGGTGTACCATAAGGAAATTCAGACCAACTATGAAAAGATTATCAATTTCTCTCATTGGAAATTGGGAACACCGATAATATTGTACAACATAAGCAATTTAATGCCAGGTTTATCTTACAAAGAATGGCGTTTCCCCAAACAAACAATTGAAGATGATTTCAATGAAACAATTGCAGATATGGTGTCGGCCATCAAACAATATGCGTTCCCCATTTACGAAAGATTGTCTGACATAGATAATTTAATAGAAGAACTGTACACGAACTATTCAAATGGACTTGAAGCGGAACTGATTCCTGTAATATTCTACACGCATGGACATTTGGACAGGGCATTTGGGTATATTGAACAAAGTGTTCAAAAATACACCAAACAATTAAGTGAAGAAGAGTTGAAAATATATAATTCTACCTATCGTGACCAATGGGACAAACTCCCTCCTCCCGACATGCGAAGATTGCATTCTTATTTAAAGTATGTAGAACAATTCAAAGCGTTCTTGAAGAGCAAACAATAACATGAAAGAGCTGAAGAAAAAAGTAGAGACAGCAATTCTTGAAGGGCTTGCAAAAGATGGTTTCAAGAAAAAAGGAGAAGGAACATGTATTCGAATTTTATATGAGAATATAGTACAAATGATAGGTTTTCAATTCAAATCTCACATAAGAGGGACGACCACACTTCGTATGACAACAGGACTTCTGTATAAAGATATTGGCGAAATAGAATTTCAAATAAGAGGCTACAGCCGTTGGAAATACTGCCAACCGATGATAGGATTTGATGTCATCCACGTAATGCCTGATAACACGAGAAGTAGTTGGGATTTTTCGATTGATGATACAGATATAATCTTTGAAGAAAAAATTAAAACGGTATTAGCAGCTATCTCTTCGTATATTTTTCCTTATTTGGAAAGGAACTCCACGTATGAAAATCTAATCTATGAATTGGATACTAATTTCTTTTGGGGAGTTGGTTCCAATCTAATACCTATGTATTACTACATGAAAGGGAACAAAGAAGAAGCATTTCGTTATATAGAAAAAGCCATATCAAGGATGGAGAGTAAAATCCCCGAGGAAGAGCTGGGCGAATATAATAAAACATATAGAACAAATTTGGGAAATGACATATGCCCGCTATTGAATTGTCGGAATTTACATTGCTATCTGATTTTCGTTGAACAATTCAAAGCGTTCTTAAATAGTAAATGAATATATGAGATTAAAAGATATAGAGAAAAAGGCTGATGAAATCAGAAGGAGTTTAAGTAAACAATACGGTTTTAAACAATCCAGTTATATCAATTGGAAAATAAAAGATGGTTATTTCTTTTGTTTAAACACGTTACATGTTGTACATACTCAATTAGAAGTAAAGCCTCTATTTATGGATGATTTGTATTGGAAAATCATCTATTATGGTCATAAGGAAATGAAATTTCCAGATAGCTTAAGAGGCAATGGAATTTTAGCCCTTTTGAGTGAGAAAATATGGGAGGAATCCTTTCCTGAAGGATTAAAGACTGACTTTAATGCAGAGCAATATGAGCAAATAATGTCTAATGCTTTCTTAAAGGCTGAAACTGAAATTGATTCTTTCTTGAGAAAATACCCCCATCCCAACCTTTTCAAACAATTCATGTCAGATAATAACCGTAGCAAGATATTGACACAGTTGTTAGTTTTAATCAATGACGAAAAGTATGAAGAGGCATCCCAATTAGCCAAAAGACATATCGAAAATAAGCCACACTTTCTATGCGAATATGTGATAGAGAATGTCAAAAAGAATGAATATGAATTTATCTTGGATTATTGCTTAGAGAGAATAAAATGAACCTCCACTTTTATAACTCAACAAGACACCCCATCGTGACCTTGCGTGACATGAAGCAAGAAGATGAGAAGTGTGCATCGTTTCGCGTAGAAGCGTATGGTTCAGTGTATGAGGTCTTTGTAGAGGGGTGTACTGAGATAAATACATTCAGGATATTGCATGATGAACTTGAAAAATCATATAACGGAGAGCAAACCGAGATTCATGTAAAAACAACCGATGGCAGTTTGGAAATCACAGCCTCAATGAATATGGCAGGGATTATTTTTTGGACATTCGTGCTAACGGAAGTTGGTACAAAGAATCGCATAGAGGTGAAAGACTGTAGCGACCGTACCTTCTTGCCCGAAATGATGAAAAGTTTAACGGAATGGATAGAGGAGGATGGAGTATGACTGAGATTGTTTTCCAATGCAAAATGTCCGATGTACTTGTGCGGCTATATGATTTCTGTTTGATTCCAAGTGACGGTTGTGAATGTATGTCGTTCTGCCTTGAAATCAAGACGAAAGCATTTTGTGTACCGAAACGTATGCAAGGTTTCTTGTCGGAATTGAGACGTTTGTCAACTGACCTTGTGGCTTTGATGGAAGGAAAAACTGATTCTCTACGATTGTCCTTTTTAGGAGAGTTCTTTTATTTGGAATTGAACAGGCATAATGACGGGGATTTTATCTTGAAATGTGGAATCACTTGTTATGAAGGAACAAGGGAAACGGATTTTGAATCAGAAGGAATATTGAAGAACGAAGACTTGGTGGCACTTCATCATCAATTGAGCAAGGAATGGTTTTGAGATAGTAATTACGCCTAATACAGAAATTTTTCGTTATTTATTTGCTCCTTCCCTTTATTTATCTTAAATTTGCGGCCTATTCTATGCCCTTGCTGTGTCTTGTAGTGAGGAAAGTGTGAAATAACTAACAATTTAATTAATAATTTCAAAAACCAAAAAACAAAAAACTATGTGGTTAAGTAATTCATCTGTAGGAAGGAAAGTGGTGATGTCGGTTACCGGCCTTGCCCTTATCCTGTTTCTGACGTTTCACATGGCGATGAACCTGGTGGCATTGATTTCTGCCGAGGGCTACAACATGATTTGTGAGTTCTTGGGTGCCAACTGGTATGCGTTGGTGGCTACTGCCGGCCTTGCAGCCTTGTTTGTGATTCACATCATCTATGCCTTCTGGCTCGAAATCCAGAACCGTAGAGCACGTGGAAACGAACGCTATGCCGTGACTGAACGTCGTAAAGACAAAGTGGAATGGGCATCACAGCGCATGCTCGTTCTTGGTATTATCGTCATTCTGGGTCTTGCTTTGCACCTGGTTCACTTCTGGGCCAAGATGCAGTTGCCCGAAATCATGCACATGAGCGGTGCTCACCTTGATGCTGAGACAATGGCTAATGTGACCAACGGTGTGTACCACATCCAGGTGACATTCAGCTGCATCATCAACGTGGTGCTCTACCTCGTATGGTTGGCAGCCCTCTGGTTCCACCTGAACCACGGTTTCTGGAGCGCTATGCAGACATTGGGATGGAACAACCAGGTATGGTTGAACCGTTGGATCTGCATCTCTAAGATCTACACTACCATCGTAGTGTTGGGCTTTGCTGCCGTTGTGATTGCTTTCTACGTGAAGAGCCTGATGGGTTGCGGCGCTTGCTGCTGATTCTTTAAGTTGACGAGTTAACGAAGAAGAGTTGACAAGTTAACAAGGCAAGAAACAATATAATCAAATAAATAAAGAACAGTGACAAGAAGTCGATAAAGACAGATGGTTGACCCCTCGTCAACTTGTCAACTCGTCAACTTGTCAACTAAACAAAGAAAACTATGTCAAAAATAGATTCTAAGATTCCTGCCGGTCCTGTGGCCGAGAAATGGACGAACTATAAGGCTCACCAGAAATTGGTGAACCCCGCAAACAAACGCCGCCTCGACGTAATCGTCGTTGGTACAGGTTTGGCCGGTGCTTCGGCTGCAGCCTCATTGGGCGAAATGGGATTCAATGTGCTGAACTTCTGTATTCAGGACTCTCCCCGTCGTGCACACTCTATCGCTGCACAGGGTGGTATCAATGCCGCCAAGAACTATCAGAACGACGGTGACTCAGTTTACCGCTTGTTCTACGACACTGTGAAGGGTGGTGACTACCGTGCCCGCGAAGCTAACGTTTACCGTCTGGCTGAGGTGTCAAACAGCATCATCGACCAGTGTGTGGCTCAGGGTGTTCCCTTTGCACGCGAATACGGCGGTATGCTCGACAACCGTTCATTCGGTGGTGCACAGGTGTCACGTACATTCTATGCCAAGGGTCAGACCGGTCAGCAGCTTCTCCTCGGTGCCTATTCAGCATTGAGCCGTCAGGTAGGTGCAGGCACTGTGAAACTCTACACCCGTTACGAAATGTTGGACGTTGTCCTCGTTGACGGACGTGCCCGTGGTATCATTGCCAAGAACTTGGTAACAGGTGAATTGGAGCGCTTTGCCGCTCATGCCGTAGTAATCGCTACTGGTGGTTATGGTAACACTTACTTCCTGTCAACCAATGCCATGGGATGTAACGTGACAGCAGCCATGTCATGCTACCGTAAGGGTGCTTACTTCGCTAACCCCGCTTACGTACAGATTCACCCCACCTGTATTCCTATCCACGGCGACAAGCAGTCAAAGTTGACTTTGATGTCAGAGTCTCTGCGTAACGACGGCCGTATCTGGGTTCCCAAGAAGATGGAGGATGCCAAGGCATTGCAGGCCGGAACCAAGGAAGGATGGCAGATTCCTGAGGAAGACCGTGACTACTACCTGGAGCGTCGTTATCCCGCTTTCGGTAATTTGGTTCCCCGTGACGTGGCCAGCCGTGCTGCCAAGGAACGTTGCGATGCAGGCTTCGGTGTAAACAACACTGGTTTGGCTGTATTCCTCGACTTCTCTGAGGCTATCCAGCGCTTGGGAATCAACGTAATCCGTCAACGTTATGGTAACCTCTTCGATATGTACGAGGAAATCACTGACGTAAATCCCGGCGAAAAGCGTACCTCTGCCAATGGTCGCGACTACTACAACCCGATGATGATTTATCCTGCTATCCACTACACCATGGGTGGTATCTGGGTTGACTACGAATTGCAGACTTCAGTGAAGGGACTCTTCGCTATCGGTGAGTGTAACTTCTCTGACCACGGTGCAAACCGCCTCGGTGCTTCTGCCCTCATGCAGGGATTGGCCGACGGTTACTTCGTGCTTCCTTATACAATCCAGAACTATCTGGCCGACCAGATTACTGTTCCCCGTTTCTCAAAAGACCTTCCCGAGTTCATCGAAGCCGAAAAGGCTGTTCAGGCTAAGATTGACAAGCTGATGAACATCAAGGGTAAGCGTTCGGTTGACTCTATCCACAAGGAGTTGGGCCGTATCATGTGGGATTACGCCGGTATGGCACGTACCGAAGAGGGCTTGAAGACCGCCATCGCCAAGATAAAGGAAATCCGTAAGGAGTTCGAGACCAACCTCTTCATTCCTGGAAGCAAGGAAGGCTTGAACGTAGAGCTTGACAAGGCTATGCACCTCGATGACTTCATCACCATGGGTCAGTTGCTCGCTTATGACGCACTCAGCCGTAACGAAAGCTGTGGTGGTCACTTCCGCGAAGAGTACCAGACTGAAGAGGGTGAAGCCAAGCGCGATGACGAGAACTGCTTCTACGTTTCATGCTGGGAATACCAGGGAAGCGACGACAAGGAGCCTGTTCTCTACAAGGAACCGCTTGAGTACGAAGCAATCAAGGTTCAGACACGTAACTATAAATCATAAGAATAATCATGGATAAAAATATATCATTCACACTCAAAGTGTGGCGTCAGGCTGGCCCGAAGGCCAAAGGCGCATTTGAAACATACCAGATGAAGGATATTCCTGGTGATACCTCTTTCTTGGAGATGCTGGATATCCTGAACGAACAGCTCGTTGAGCAAGGTAAGGAACCTATTGTATTCGATCACGACTGCCGCGAGGGTATCTGCGGTATGTGCTCACTCTACATCAACGGACATCCTCATGGTCCCGCTACAGGTGCTACTACCTGTCAGATCTACATGCGTCGTTTCAACGATGGCGATGTGATTACTGTAGAACCTTGGCGTTCTGCCGGTTTCCCCGTTATCAAGGACTTGATGGTTGACCGCTCTGCTTACGACAAGATTATGCAGGCCGGTGGTTACGTAAGTGTACGTACCGGACAACCCCAGGATGCCAACGCTATCCTTATCCCCAAGCAGAATGCTGATGAGGCTATGGATGCTGCTTCATGCATCGGTTGTGGTGCTTGTGTGGCTGCTTGTAAGAACGGTTCGGCCATGTTGTTCGTTTCAGCCAAGGTAAGCCAGTTGGCTCTCCTTCCCCAAGGTCGTCCCGAGGCTGCCCGTCGTGCCAAAGCGATGGTGGCCAAGATGGAAGAGTTGGGCTTCGGTAACTGTACCAACACCCGTGCTTGCGAGGCTGAGTGCCCCAAGTGTGTGAGCATCACTCACATTGCCCGCTTGAACCGCGAATTCATCAAGGCCAAGTTGGCAGACTAAAAATTGGAGTTGATAAGGTGATGGGTTGACAAGTTTGCAAGAGCCATGCGGCACTATCCTTATAAACTTGTCAACTCGTCCCTTGTTAACTTATATAATTATAATAATGTGTAAGAAAAGGATTTTAGAACAACTAAGTAAAAAAGCTATTATGAGAAACATTTACAAAAGATTGACAGTAGTGGCTCTGTGCCTGTTGGCTGCTATGGGTGCTATGGCACAGACTACTGGATATGCCATTACCAGTAATGCCAATACGAAAGACTGTTACGTGTTTTCGTTTGACATCTCTGACCCCTCTGTGATAGAGACTATTTGGACCGATACAGTGGCAAGTGAAGCTGCAGTATTGGCAACATTGGCAGAGAGCATCTTCTATGCCTATATGGATGAAGGAACTGGAGCGTATGACTTCTGTTCCATTAACATGACTACAGGAACAAAGACTGTACTTTCATCTACTTCGCCCGGAAGTGGTGAGACATGGTACGACATCTGTTATGATGCAACAACCCAGTCGCTATACGGCTTGCGCAAGACTGATACGTATGAAGACAACGAATTGGCCTCTTCGGTTTACCAGCTTTGTACAATAGACCCTTCTACCGGTCGTTGGGCAGAGTTTGCCACTTTGCCTGCCGAGATTATCAATACAGCTTCGGCTTCATATTACCTCGGACCCATCTGCTCTGACGGTAATGGAGGTATCTATGTGATGGGTGCCAACAAGTGGTTCAAGGGCTCGGGTAATGCAGCTTTCTGGAGCTCGTACATCAACCTCTATCGTGTGGACTTGACAACAAAGGCTACCTCTACTGTATTTGAAAGCAATGAAGCGACTGTTGTGAAGGTGACCTATTCCAATATTGTAGGTGCTGGAGTGAAGTGCTCTATGGAAATGCACGACGGCAAGCTCTATATTATAGGTAATAACAATTTCCTCACTATGGATGTGGCCACAGGTACTGTTACACTGAATGCCAAGAAATTTGTCGGTGAGCCTGTGGGCCTCTGCTTTGCCATGTCAACTGCTGACGGTACTCCTGCTCCTCAAGAACCCGAACCTCTGCCTGAAGACAAGCGTCTGGTGAAGGTTGTGGAGACTTATGGCGACCACATGGGTGAACGTGGTGGACAGATGACCCACAAGAAACTCTCTTTCTACGATGGTGAGAACCGTCTGCAGCGTGAGGCTACTTACGGATTGAGCTACACCAACGAGTGGGAAATCGAATATTTCAAGACATATACCTACAACGAAGCCGGGCAATTGACTGCTACCTATAGCCAGAAGTACGGTGTTCACGATGGTACAGACTTGGCCTTTATCGACAACCGCGACACTGTGACTTATGATTATGACGAGGCTGGCAATATGGTGAAGAAATCTATGCAGGCCGATGGATACAATATGGTGTATGAGTACGACGAAGAGGGTCGCGTGGTGAAGGAATGCAAGCAGATGCCTGACTACTACGACCAGTACGAAGGTGACTTCTACAACATGTGGGAGATTACCTATAGTGCATTCAATGCCTTCGGTCAGCCCGATTCTATCCATAGCACTGGCTTGTATGACACTGACAAGTACTTCGGTGTATATACCTACGACGAACAGGGGCGTAAGATCGCTGCCCACACTTGGACATTGACGGACACCACTGACGTGAAGATGGAGACATGGACCTACGATGCTGAGGGCGATACAGCCATGGTTTATTGGGTACACGAGTGGTTCTGGGGCTTCGACAACGGTGAAAGACGTACTGTGTATACCTACGACAATGGCAACACCAACCGTACTAAGGAGCAGATCCAGACCTTGGTTAACGGTGAGTGGGTGAATGAGATTACATACGCCATCACAGAGGTGAGCGAGATGAATCCTGATGCAGTGGCTACATTGGAGGTGACAAATGGAGCTATTATCAGTGCGGTTCCTGAAGCTTTGCCTTTGAATACGGCTGTTCTTACAATTACTCTTCCCGAAGCTGCTGTCACAGGAACTATTGCTTTTGATGTATATCGTCATGGTATCTGCTTGGCCCGTTTGAATGCTACGGATGCAGAGAATGGCAAGTTGACCTATTATGATACTCAAGTAAAGAACGGTACATACGACTACTATGTGCAGACTGTCCTCATCAATGAGTTGATGGAGACTGAGGAGGCTTTGAACGTGTCTAACGTAGTGACTTACACTCACTATGTTGAGTTGCCTGTTGTGACAGAGATTAAGTGTACCAATGCTCGTATTGAGGGTGGTGTTTATTATGCCACTATCGAATGGAATGCACCTATCTTTGGAGAAGTCGAAGAAGGGTCTCCTTGGATTGGTCATGCCTTCCAGCGCTACAACGTCATGTTGGAGAAGATGAAGGCGGCTGACAACTTGGAGACTGACGGACAGGCTCTCACTTGGGAGGTGAACTGTGGCTACACCGGTAAGGTGAACCTCTACGTGCAGACAGTCTATAAGTACGGCAAGGCCAACAGTGAGATGATCAGCATCGACTGCCAGGCTGTGATGGATGCACAGGGCATTGAGAATGCCGAGGCTGAGGCACAGGTGACTGTCCGTGGCGGCATTGTGACGGCTGCTGCTCCTGCCCGCCTGGTGGCCTACAACGCACAAGGTGCACTGGTGGCCGAGGCTGTGAATACGCTTGACCTGAACACACTGCCTGACGGCATCTACTTGGTGAAGGTAGAGACTGCCGAGGGCGTGAAGACGGTGAAGGTGAGAAGATAAATCAGTTGAAAGGGGACAGAGGCAACTGACACCTCCCTTAACTTTAGGTGAGGAGTGTTGGCCGCTTCTGTTCCCTTCTTTTCTATAGATATTTATTCCCTATGATACAATATTGTGTTTCTAAGCTCTCCTCATTGGAGAGAGTCAGAGGAGGCTTTCTCTTCTTCTTACTCGTATCAGTTTTTTCTTTAGGGGTACAGGGGCAGGAGCGTGGTGCTCTCGTGCTCCGTTCTCCGCAGGATTATCAGGTGTATGCCATCTCGCCCAATGGTGAGTGGGCTACGGGTGTGTATGTGAACTACAGCAACATGGGGTACGGATTCCGTTGGAATCTGGTGACTGATAAAGTAGAATTGCTCAGTAGTGACCTCTGCTTGTCCGAGGGTACGGCCATCAGCAACGAAGGAGTTGTGGTGGGAATGTTCGATGACCCCGAAGCAACGGACAACGGTGCTCCGGCCTACACTGCCGGTTATTGGAAGGATGGACGCTGGTACCACCTGCCCAACATTGACGATGCTCCCGTGCATACGAGTGACCAGACTGGGTATGCCTATGCCATCACGGCCGATGGCGGATACATTGGCGGTGCCTACAATGACGAGGACAGCCGTCTGATTCCCCTCATCTGGAAGGATGGCAAGATTGAGCATGTGTTTACCCCCGATGCGAAGTGCGAGGGTAAGATTTACACGGTGAGTGCTGACGGACAGAAGGCGGCAGGGTGGAGCATCACCCCCAACTCCGAGCAGGCCCGTGTGGCTACCATCTGGGAGGTGGGCAAGGGTACGACTCTTATCATGGACGAGCGCCTGAGCAATGCGTGGTGTTCGGCCCGCAAGTTCTCGCCCAACGGCAAGTACTTGCTCTATTGGGAGGGTTACTACGACACACCTGCTGACCAGATTACTGACCCGACGGCCTCCAACATGGCGCTGCGTGCCCTCTACAATGTGGAGACAGGCGAGAAAACTGACATGCCCACCATCACCCGTGACCCCTTCAACTTCGATGTGTTTGACATTACCGACAACGGAACCATTGTGGGTTACGAGTCGCCTGAGGCTACCCAGCTCGACCAGGCCATAATCTTCAAGGATGGCAAGACCCGTTGGCTCTACGACTATTTGAAGGAGCAAGGTGTGGATATGGATGCCGATTCTACCATCTTGCGCGAGGGGAAGGACATCTACTTCATCCGTGCCGTGGGTATCAGTAACGATGAGAAGACCTTTGCTGTGCTTTACTACGACCCTCAAGGTGCCCTTCGTACCATGGTCATCAAGTTGGACGAGAATCTCACAAACCGTCCGCCTGTGCAGCTGGAGGCCAAGCAGTTAGCCGGAGCTACAGCGGTCCGCCTCCGTTGGGAGGCTCCCTTGGCTGGAGCCGAGGGGGTGACGGGTTATAACATCTATCGCAGCGGACAGAAGGTGAACGAGCAGCCGGTGCAGGAGTTGACCTATTTGGACACTTCGGTATTCGCGGGTGAATGCTCCTACCACGTGACTGCCCTCTATGGTGAGGTAGAGTCGGAGGCTTCGCAGTCTGTGGCTTTGCAGGACGAGTCGGTTGCCGTGCAGGCCCCGCAGCACTTCTTTGCACGCCAGATGGGCTACAGCGGTGCTTTGCTCCAGTGGGATGCACCGCGCACGAACCTGACTATCAGGAGTTTCTATCCCGAAGGAGCCGAGGTGACGGGCTTTGGTGGTCAGAATAACAGTTTCGAGGCGGCCATCCGCATCCCGGCCGAGGAGGTGAACCTGTATGGCGGATGTGGCATCATCAGCGTGGGCTTCTATCCCATGACTCCGCAGGAGGGATGGAAGGTGAATATCTACAAGAAGCCTGTGGGTAGTGGGGAACGCGAGCTTATCCTGTCGAAGGTGGTTGACCAGCCCCTTGTCTATGGCAAGGAGAATGTGGTGGAGATGCCGGGTGTGGAGATGCCTCACGATGCTGACCTCTACGTGGCCATCGAGGTGACTGTCTCGAAGGACAACACGGGCTACAACGTGTTGGGCGAGGTGAGTGGTGACCCCATTCCGGGACAGACTGACTTGCTGCGCATGACCACGGAGCCTGAGTTCTATTCGCTTTATGAAGAGGGCAAGAAGTTCGGCGCTACGCAGCTCACCACGTGGGCTATCAATGCCAACTTGGCGGCTCCTGGCACTAAGGTGGATGAGATTGACCGCATCGACTACTACGGCATCTTTGACGGAGCCGAGGAGGTGGGTGTGTCTACGGGATGCCTCTTTATGTTCGACACCCTGTTGGAGGGTGTGCACGACTTGGGTGTGATGGCCTACTACAAGGATGGCCGCACTTCGCAGGTGGTGAAGTGTCCTCTGGAGATTGTCCCCAACGAACAGGTGTTCAAGGCTGTGATGGCCGAGGATGTGGCATTGCAGCGCTCCGACGACCATTCGGTGGTCTTCACTTGGGAGGCTCCGATAGATGATGACGAGTATTTCCTTACCCACTGTACCGATGCCTTGCAGGGCGGTGTGTTGGGTCCCAAGGTGAACAATTATAACTACATTGCCGCCACGGTGTACTCTCCTGAGATGACTCGCGGGTACGAGGACTACCGGGTGAAGGCATTCCGCTTCTATCCCCTCACGACGGCCGCGTACACCTTCTTCCTCGAGGAGGACGGCAAGGTGGTGGCCGAGGCATGGCCCGAGGAGTACACCGCCGGAATGTGGAACGAGATAGCTTTGGACAGGCCTGTTGTCATCAAGGCCGGCAGCACCTACCGCCTGTTGCTCGACTGTTACGATGTGGTTCCCAAGACGGCTCCTTTGGGACTGGATGCCCGTATGCCCTTTATCGAGGAGGGTGACCTCTACTCGGTGAACGAGGGGGCTACCTTTACCTCAGTGAGCCAGGCTTCGGCATTCGGCAACTGGATGATGGGCCTTGTGCTGGTGAATCCCGACGCGAAGCCTATCCCTGTGGAGGGTTACAGCGTGCGCCTCAACAATAAGGCGGTGACCGATGGACTACTCGCCGAGCCTACCTTCAGCTACGAGTTCCCCGAGGGCGATGCGCAGTACCGCCTGAATGTGGATGTGCAGTACACGCCCGAACGTGTGGTGAAGGGTGGGGCCTTGTTCTTCCAGGTGGGTCCCAGCAGCATAGGCAGCAACAGTGTGGCCCTTCTCCGCGTGGAGCAGGACGAGTGCTACTTGCGTGTCACCGGCGACGGAGTCAGCGAGGTTAGCCTTGTAAATATTTTAGGACAAACTGTCCTCTGTGCCCAAGGCCCGGAACTGAACATCGGTTCCTTGCCGGCAGGCACCTATGTGCTTCGCATACTCACTCCCCAAGGGGATCAGACGCGTAAGGTGCGTATCATTAAATAAGTTTCTAAGTTTCAATGCGATACATTGTTTCTTCGGGGTGCAATGGAGGCTTTTCGGAGTCCGTTGCACCCCCTCTTTTTGGCTCCTTGTAAAGAGGCCTCGGTCTCATGCTTGATGACACCTCGGCCTCATTGATGGTGACACCTCGGTCTCATTGGTGGTGACACCTCGGCCTCATTTTTGTACACCTCACGGTGCAAGGTCTTTTCTTTGAAACTTTTCTACAAAACAGTCGTGTAAGTGGGAAATTCTTCGTTACTTTGCACCCACACATATATATAAATAGGTATGTCCATGAAAAAGTTGCTTTCCTTGCCACCCAACTTGGTGGGATGTTTTCACGAGATAGAGGGGGCCGACCCCTCCGAATGGTTCTGCACAAGTGACCCCGTAGGTGCCAAACTCGGCTCCGGCGGCGGTACCACATGGCTGCTTCAGGCCTGCCACCAGGCTTGGGGGGCCGACAAGGATTTCCCCACTTGGCTTGCAGGCGAGAAACGCATCCTGCTGCACGCCGGTGGTCAGAGCCGACGCCTGCCCGGCTATGCCCCTTCGGGCAAGATATTGACCCCCGTGCCCATCTTCCGTTGGGCCAAGGGACAGCGGCTCGGGCAGAAACTCATCGACCTGCAATTGCCCCTCTACGAGCGCATTATGCACAAGGCTCCCGACACGTTGCACACCCTTATTGCCAGTGGCGACGTCTACATCCGCTCCGCCCAACCCCTGCAGCCCATTCCCGAGGCCGATGTGGTGTGCTACGGCCTGTGGGTAGACCCCTCGCTGGCCAAGAACCACGGCATCTTCGTCTCGTCGCGCAAGACACCCGACCGCCTCGACTTCATGCTGCAGAAGCCCTCCGTAGAGCGCATGGCCGAGCTGATGCAGACCCACCTTTTCCTGATGGACATCGGCATCTGGCTCCTCAGCGACCGCGCCGTGCAGCTGCTGATGCGGCGCAGCCACCAGTCCCCCACCCCCCCTAAAGGCCTTAAAGGCCCTAATGCCCTTAAAGCTCTTAAGGTCCTTAAAGACCCTAAGGACTCTAAAGACTTTAAAGCCGCCGCCCTCCGCTACTACGACCTTTACAGTGACTTCGGCTGCTCCCTGGGCGAGCACCCCACCATCGACGACCCCGAGTTGCGTCAGCTCTCCGTGGCCATCCTGCCCCTGCCTGGCGGCGAGTTCTACCACTATGGCACCAGCCGCGAACTCATCTCCTCCACCGTAGCTGTGCAGAACATCGTGCGCGACCAGCGCGAGATAGTGCAGCGCCGCGTGAAGGCACACCCCGCCATGTTTGTGCAGAATGCCCACGTGGAGAAGCCGCTGACGGCCGACAACTTCGAGGTGTGGATCGAGAACAGCCACGTGCCCGCCTCGTGGACCCTCTCGCACCGTCACATCATCACCGGCGTGCCCCGCAACCAATGGCAGTGGCAACTCCCTGCCGAGGTGTGCGTGGATGTAGTGCCCTTAGGCACAGAGGCTTGGGTGGCCCGCCCCTATGGATTCAACGACCCCTTCAAGGGAGCATTGGCCGATGCCGCCACCCTCTTCCTTGGCCGTACCTTCGCGGAATGGGCCTCCCAGCGTTCCATCCCCCTCGATGCCATCGAGGGAGCAGGCGATTTGCAGTCGGCCCGTATCTTCCCCCTCTGCCATACGGCCGACGAATTGGGTCTTGCCCTCCGATGGATGACCACCGACCCCACCTGTGCCGAAGGTCGCACACTGTGGCTGCAGGCCACCCGTCTGTCGGCCGACGAAATCTCGGCACAGGCCAACCTCAGCCGCCTCTATGCCCAAAGGTTGCAGTTCCGCGCCGCCAACTGGCCCGCACTGGCCCGCAATTGGGAGAAGAGCGTCTTTTACCAGACCAACCTCGAGGACACGGCCGCCGAGTTCGCCCGCTTCGGCCTTCCGGCTCCGGCACCGCTGCCCACAACCGCCCCCCTGCTTACCCGCATACACGACCATGCCTTCCGTGCCCGCCTGCAAGCCTTTGAGGGAAAGCCCTTTAAGGAGGAAGAGAACCAAGCCTTCCACCTCTTGCAGGAGGAACTCACCACACGCATCCTCAGTCAGCCACAAAGTCCCCGTCGCGATGTCTATGCCGACCAGATTGTGTGGGGACGAAGTCCTGTGCGCATCGACCTCGCAGGCGGATGGACCGACACTCCTCCCTACTGCCTCGGCGAAGGAGGCAATGTGGTGAACATCGCCATCGAACTCAACGGGCAGCCCCCTCTGCAGGCATACGTCAAGCCTTGCCGGGAGCATAAGATAATCCTCCGCTCCATCGACCTCGGTGCCATGGAAACGGTGACCACCTTCGACGAGTTGCAGGACTTTGCCCGTGTGGGTAGTCCTTTCTCCATCCCCAAAGCCGCCTTGGCTTTGGCAGGCTTTTTGCCACGCTACAGTGCCGGGCAGTTCTCCACCCTGGAGGAGCAGTTGCGTGTCTTTGGTTCGGGTATCGAAGTCACCCTCCTCTCAGCCATTCCTGCAGGTTCGGGATTGGGCACCAGCTCCATTCTGGCCTCCACCGTCCTCGGCGCTATTGCCGACTTCTGCGGCTTGCCTTGGGACAAGAACGAGATATGCCTGCGCACCCTCGCCCTCGAACAGTTGCTCACCACTGGCGGTGGTTGGCAGGACCAGTATGGTGGTGTCCTCCAAGGAGTCAAGCTCCTGCAGACCCAACCCGGGTTCGACCAAAGTCCCCTCGTACGATGGCTGCCCGACTTCCTCTTCACCAACCCCGAGTACCAGAAGTGTCACCTGCTCTACTACACAGGCATCACCCGCACAGCCAAAGGCATCCTGGCCGAGATTGTGCGCCGCATGTTCCTCAACGAGACGGCACAACTCAGCCTCCTGGCCGACATGAAGGCACACGCCCTCGACCTCTACGAGGCCATCCAGCGAGGCAACTTTGCCGAAATGGGCCGCCTCGTCGGACTCACTTGGGAACAGAACAAGCGCCTCGACTCTGGCACCAATCCCCCTGCCGTGGAAGCCATCATCAGTCAGATTAAGGACTACTGCTTGGGCTACAAGCTCCCCGGAGCCGGTGGAGGCGGATACCTCTACATGGTGGCCAAGGACCCCGAAGCCGCCCTCCGCATACGCACCATCCTCCAAGAACAGCCCATGAACGATTGCGCCCGCTTCGTGGACATGACCCTCTCGGACAAGGGATTGCAGATAAGCCGCAGTTGAAGATTCTCCTACGGAAACATGCGGGCAGCCCCGATAGATAGTAGCTATAGTCCTCTATAGTCCCTATAGTTTCTATAGTTCCTATAGCTCCTATAGTTTCTATAGCTCAGAACCATTAGGAAGAACTGCATAAGGCTCCTGGCTCCTATAGTCCCCATAGTCCCCATGGTCTCTATAGTCCCTATAGCTATAGCCCGATTATAATTAAAAAAGCATAAATATGCCTTCCCAATGAAGAAAAGTGGCCCATCTTGTTGGTCGGGTGAGGAAAAAAGGGTATTTTTGGACAATTTTTTACTAATCGGGGGCGCACACGGTCCCCCAAGTACTTATTTGAACATTACATGAAAGACAAGAATTTCTTTGCGGTTGACCTCGGTGCTACCAGTGGACGCACCATTTTGGGAACCCTCTCAGAAGGAGGATTCGAGATGCGGGAACTGACCCGTTTCCCCAACAATATCATCGAAGTGGGTGGACACTTCTATTGGGACATCTATGCCCTGTACCACGAAATTATCCGTGGGCTGAAGGTGGTGGCCCAGGAGGGAATCCAAGTAGAATCCATCGGTATTGACACATGGGGTGTCGATTTCGTCTGCTTCGGCAAGGACGGCGGCGTGATGCGCAGCCCCTATTGCTATCGCGACCCTCATACCTTCAGTGCCATGGAAGAGTTCCTCAACGTTGTTCCCAAGGAGAAGGTATACAATATCACAGGTATCCAGTTCCTCAACTTCAACAGTCTTTTCCAATTCTATGCCCTCAAGCGCGATAAGAGTTCGGCTTTGGAGGCTGCAGACAAGATTCTCTTCATCCCCGATGCACTCAGCTACATGCTCACCGGCAAAATGGTGACGGAATATACCATCGCCTCTACCTCACAGATGCTCGACCCGCGCACCAAGCGCTTCGACAAGGAGTTGATGGAGGCCGTAGGTGTCAGCGAAGAGCAGTTCGGCCGCTTCGTCTTCCCTGGTGAAGAAGTTGGCCCCCTCAGCGAAGAGGTGCAGAAACAGACCGGTTTGGGTGCAATCCCCGTCATAGCAGTTGCCGGACACGATACAGGTAGCGCCGTAGCTGCTGTACCCGCGTTGAACGAACGCTTTGCCTACCTCAGTTCAGGTACATGGTCGCTCATGGGTATCGAAGTGAAGGATGCCATCATTACTCCCGAAAGTTACAAGGTGAACTTCACCAACGAAGGTGGTGTGGAGGGTACTACCCGATTCTTGAAGAACATCTGCGGCATGTGGCTCTTGGAGCGTTGCCGAAAGGAGTGGACTACCGACTACAGCTACCCCGAACTCATCGAGGCAGCTATGGCTTCTGAGGCATTCCGCAGCCTTATCAATCCCGATGATGCCTGCTTTGCCAACCCCGACAAGATGATTGAAGCCATCCAGGATTATTGTCGTCGCACTGGTCAGCCTGTGCCTGAAACTCACGGCCAGCTGACCCGTTGTATCTTTGAGAGCCTCGCCCTCCGCTACAAGCAGGTGCTCGGGTGGATGCAGGAGATGGCACCGTTCGCCATAGAGAAACTCCACGTTATTGGAGGTGGCTCGAAGAACAATCTCCTCAACCAGTTTACTGCCAATGCATTGGGTATTCCCGTAGCGGCAGGTCCTTCAGAGGCTACTGCTATCGGAAACATCATGTTGCAGGCTAAAGCTGTGGGTATGGTTAGCGACATTCAAGGTATGCGCCAACTTATAGCTTCGTCCATCGAAACAGTGGAGTTTGTCCCACAGGATGCTGAAGTCTGGAACGAAGCCTTCAATAAATTCATGGAGGTGACCAAATAAAGTGAAATCTAATTTCTAACTAAATAAAAAACAACTATTATGAAAGCAGAATTGATTAACAAAGCGTATGAAATTGCCAAGGAACGCTATGCCGCCCTTGGTGTTGACACTGACAAAGTATTGGACCAGTTGCAGGACTTCCACTTGAGTATGCACTGCTGGCAGGCCGATGATGTAAAAGGTTTTGAAGTACAGGCCGGTTCCATGTCTGGTGGTATCCAGTCAACTGGAGATTTCCCAGGTGCGGCCCGCAATATAGATGAACTCCGTCAGGATATTCTCAAGGCTAAGTCCTTGATTCCCGGTAGCCACCGTCTGAACCTTCACGAAATCTATGGCGACTTTCAAGGCAAGGTGGTTGACCGCGACGAAGTGACTGTAGAACATTTCCAAAGCTGGATTGATTGGGCAAAGGCTAACGACACACTGCTTGACTTCAACTCATCTTCTTTCTCACATCCGAAGAGTGGCAGCCTCTCTCTCTCTAACCCTGATAAGGGTATCCGCGACTTCTGGATTGAGCATACCAAGCGTTGCCGTGACATTGCCAATGCTATGGGTGAGGCGCAGGGCGACCCCTGTATCATGAACCTTTGGGTACACGATGGTTGCAAGGACGTAAGCGTAAACCATGCCCTCTACCGCAACCTGTTGAAACAGTCGCTTGACGAAATCTTCGAGAAGGAACAGCCTATGATGAAGGATTGTATCGAAGGTAAGGTGTTCGGTATCGGTCTGGAAAGCTTCACTGTAGGTTCACATGACTTCTACACTGCTTATGCCGCCAAGAACAACAAACTGTTGACTATTGATACTGGTCACTACCATCCGACAGAATCTCCTGCAGACAAGGTGAGTGCTGTACTTCCTTTTGTAAGCGAATTGATGTTGCACGTGTCTCGTCCTGTTCGTTGGGACTCTGACCACGTGACTATCATGGATGATCCCACTCAGGAACTCTTCTCTGAAATCGTTCGTGCTGATGCTCTCGATCGCGTACATTATGGTCTCGACTTCTTTGACGGTTCAATCAACCGTATCGGTGCATACGTAATAGGTTCTCGTTCTGCTCAGAAGTGCATGCTCCGTGCCCTTCTCGAACCGAAGGAACTCATTGCCAAGTATGAACTTGCAGGCGAGGGCTACAAGGTGCTTGCCCTCCTTGAAGAGCAGAAGGCTATGCCTTGGCAGGCTGTTTATGACATGTTCTGCTTGAAGAACAATGTACCTGTTGGTGATGCTTTCATTGCCGAGATTGACAAGTATGTGGCCGATGTGACCAGCAAACGATAATTTTAATCATAGAAATTCAATTACTATGTCTGGGAAAAGTAACAGTTTGAAGAGCACCATTGCGGTGTCTCTTACTAATTATCTTGATGCCGGCGCCATTGTTGCCGGTGCCAGCGGTCTTACCCTTTGGCAGAATTATTTGGGACTTTCTGAGGTCCATCTCTGTTGGCTCAACTTTATCAGTGCCAACTGCTTGGGTGCGGCCATAGGTGCTATCATTGGTGGATTCTTGGCTGACAAGTATGGCCGTAAGTTCATCTACACCTATAACTTGATTGTCTATATGGTGGGTGTGTTGCTTGTAATGTGTTCAATCAACTTCCCCATGTTGTTGGCAGGTTTCTTGATTACTGGAATTTCTGTAGGTATCGGTGTTCCGGCATCGTGGACCTACATTTCTGAAAGTTCAGAGGTCAATAACCGTGGTCGTAATATCTGTATCTCGCAAATGTCGTGGGGCTTTGGTCCGATGATAATCTTGTTGTTGGGTATGTTTTTTGCTCCCGGTGGTTACCTGTTCGGTTGGGTAGAAAGCATTGCTCATGTTATTGGAGGTGAAACCTTAGCAGGTGATGCACTCAATGTGTTCAGTTCGCGTGTAGTGTTCTTCTCATTGTTTGTGGTAGCATTCATCGCATGGAACATGCAGCGTAAGCTGGAAGAGAGTAAGGAGTGGACCGAAACTCGCAACGCTGCCAAGGCCAAGGGTGAGGATACTGGATTGATGCATGCCTTCAAATTGCTGTTTACCAACGCTAAGGTTGTAAAGACTGCATGTTTCTTGGCTGTAATCTATTTGACTTGGAATCTTGTAGCATCGGTTATGGGATTCTTCCAACCGCATATCTATGAGACGGCTGGAGGATTGACCAACGAGTATGCCAACATGCTCAGCTGTGTAGGTTGGG
>JAFWYQ010000075.1 GCA_017517605.1 Bacteroidaceae bacterium | reverse complement strand
TCTTCGTCATACGGGGCAAACGGTTCGTGTGCGAAAAAATAGAAAGGCAGATTGATTCCAAAGGAATGCAACCGTTGGTGACAGGATACTTCTACGAAGTGAGCGAATAAAAATACGAAGAGTGAATAATCATATAGTACAGACTATCGGATTCTTCACTCTTCGTTCTTCACTCTTCGTTCCGTCAAATGTCCGGAAACTCATCCTTCAGTTTCTTCGACTGTACGGCGAAGTTCCTGCGGATGTACCGCTCTGTGGTATCAATGGACTTGTGCCGGAAATGCCGTTGGAGTTCCCAGGTATCGACTCCCGCATTCACCAGTTCCACTCCGCCCGTATGCTTGAAGCTGTACAGCTTATATACAGGCGAAATGCCCAGTTGGTTGCGGATGCGGTCGAAACGGAAACGAAGCGAGTTCTTTCCGAGCGATGTCGGTCCGGGATTTCCACCTTGCGAAAGCAGGTAGTAATCCTGACTGTACTGCTCCAGTTCCATCTCTTGCAGCAGCTTCAGCAGCTGACGCGGAATGTTCACACTCTCCGTCATGCGATTCTTGCTGATGTCCTTGGGCACACGGATGAACTGATGTTCCATGTCAATATCCCGAATCTTCAGCAAGCGCAATTCGTTCGGCCGGATGGCACAGTAGTACTCCATCAGACACACCAGCATCAACTGGGGATCGTGCTTCCGCATGTAGGCAATCAGCATTTTCCGCTCCCGGCTCGGTATCGGATGGGGTGCTTCGTCACGGACTTCACCCATACGGGGGATGTTGTGGACGGGATTTTCCAACACGATTTGCTTTACCTTAATAATATAGTCAAAGAAACCGTGCAGAATCTGCTTGTACTTGTCCACCGTCCGACGGCTGATGTGATTCACCTCCACCAGATGCCGGAGGAAATCACAAATGTGCTGCTGACTGACGAAACTGATATGCTTCCGGTCGAGCCCTTCCAGTTCGCACCATTCGTTAAAGATACGCAGCTTGCTCCGGTAAGTCTGGAACGAATGGGCTATGACTTCAGTCTTCTTCACCTCCAGAAACTCCGAGAGGTGAGTGCGGATGCAAATCATGCTTTCCCGTTCCGCTCCCCATCGCTTGGCAGCAGCCGCATAAATCAATTCATCCTGGTACGAACGTTTCTTCTCCATGAAAGGAATGTCACCCGTTCGGATCCTTTCCTTCAAGTCAGCCACTATCTGCTCACCCAGAGCATAGCGTTCCTCCGCCGTCTTCAGCTTTTTGAAGCCTTTGTAGTGACGGAAACGTTTCATCTCATCCGTATGCGGATTCCTCACAGCATATTCCACATACCACTCTTTTGTGAGGTCGCCCCCACAGTCATTCAGTGTCGGTAACACCAGAATTTCTCTTTTTCTTGCCATTTTCTTAGTCTTTAACTCGTTAAATTTGAACTTTTGACGTTTATTTCAAATTGAGTAGACGAAAGCAGACAGAATCAAGAATCAGAAACAGACACTTTCAAAAAGAAAAGAGCCTGAAAATCAGCGATTTCAGACTCTAATTTTTCAGCTCGTCGGGGTAGCGGGATTCGAACCCACGACCCCCTGCTCCCAAAGCAGGTGCGCTAACCGGACTGCGCTACACCCCGAAGAATGGTGCTTCTTGTGAAAAGCGGTGCAAAGGTAGTGCATTTTTTCGGTTTGGCAAACTTTTCCGACGATTTTTACAAGCGAGTGTTTGCAATATGGAAAACATTGCGTACTTTTGCACGTGTTAATCAGTTGACAAGATGACAAGTTGACGAGTTGACAAGGAAATTCAGTTGACGAGTTGGCAAGTTAACAAGTTGACGAGGTTTAAGGTTCAAAGCACTCAGAACTCAAAACTCAGAACTCAGCTGACGAATAATTCAGAATAATAATTCATAATTAATAAAATATGTACAGAACGAATACGTGTGGAGAGCTCCGCCTCTCTGATGCAGGCAAAAGCGTGACACTGGCCGGATGGGTGCAACGTGCACGCAAGATGGGAGGTATGACCTTCGTCGATTTGCGCGACCGCTATGGCATTACCCAATTGGTGTTCAACGAAGAAATCAATGCCGACCTTTGCGAACAAGCCAACAAGTTAGGACGCGAGTACGTCATCCAAGTGACGGGTGAGGTGAACGAGCGCTCGAACAAGAACAAGAATATCCCCACGGGAGAGATTGAAATCATCGTGAGCGAACTGACGGTGCTCAACTCATCCGTAACTCCCCCCTTCACCATCGAAGACAATTCGGACGGTGGCGACGACATCCGCATGAAGTACCGCTACCTCGACCTTCGTCGTCCGTGTGTGCGTGAGAATCTCGAACTCCGCCACCGCATGACCATGGAGGTGCGCCGCTATCTGGACAGCAAGGGTTTCCTTGAAATTGAGACTCCTATGCTGGTGGGCTCAACACCCGAGGGTGCACGCGACTTCGTGGTGCCCAGCCGCATGAATCCGGGCCAATTCTATGCCCTTCCCCAAAGTCCGCAGACACTGAAGCAATTGCTGATGGTGAGCGGTATGGACAGATATTTCCAAATCGTAAAATGTTTCCGCGACGAAGACCTTCGTGCCGACCGTCAACCGGAGTTTACGCAAATCGATTGCGAAATGAGCTTCGTGGAGCAGGAGGACGTCATCTCAACCTTCGAAGGTATGGCCAAGCACCTATTCAAGGAGTTGCGCGGTGTGGAGCTGACCGAGCCTTTCATGCGTATGCCGTGGGCTGATGCCATGAAGTATTATGGTAGCGACAAGCCCGACCTTCGCTTTGGCATGAAGTTCGTGGAGCTGATGGACATCATGAAGGGACACGGTTTCCCCGTGTTCGATGGTGCCGAATACATCGGTGGTATCTGTGCCGAAGGTGCAGCCACCTACACCCGCAAGCAGCTCGACCAGCTGACCGACTTCGTGAAGCGTCCGCAAATCGGTGCCAAGGGTATGGTTTATGCCCGTGTGGAGGCCGATGGCAACGTGAAGTCAAGCGTCGACAAGTTCTACTCTCAGGAAGTGCTCCAGCAGATGAAGGAGGCCTTCGGTGCCAAGCCGGGCGACCTCATCCTCATCCTGAGTGGCGACGATGCCATGAAGACCCGCAAGCAATTGTGCGAACTCCGCTTGGAAATGGGTCGCCAGTTGGGCTTGCGCGACAAGAACAAGTTCGTCTGCCTGTGGGTGGTTGACTTCCCCATGTTTGAATGGAGCGAAGAGGAAGGCCGCCTGATGGCCATGCACCACCCCTTCACGCATCCGAAGGAGGAGGACATCCCCTTGCTCGACACCGACCCGGCAGCCGTGCGTGCCGATGCCTACGACATGGTGGTGAACGGTGTGGAAGTGGGCGGTGGCTCTATCCGTATCCACGACTCACAATTGCAGGCCAAGATGTTCGAAATCCTCGGCTTCACACCCGAAAAGGCACAAGAGCAGTTCGGCTTCCTGATGAATGCCTTCAAGTATGGTGCACCCCCTCACGGAGGTCTTGCATACGGTCTCGACCGTTGGGTATCGCTCTTCGCCGGCCTCGACAGCATCCGTGATTGCATCGCCTTCCCCAAGAACAATAGCGGACGCGACGTGATGCTGGATGCTCCTGCCCCACTTGAGCAGAAGCAACTCGACGAGCTGAACCTGGCGATTGACATGAAGGAATAACGCATAATTTCGGGCACGGATTACACGGAGTAATCTCGGATTAACAGTTCTTTCTTGACAGAGGGGAAGAGGGAGAAAAGAGAAACACTTTTGTTCTTATTTTCTTCTGTCTAAAAACAAGAGAAAGAGAATCCACAGAAATCCGCATAATCCGTGCCATTTTTCTTTTCACATACGACTAAATCTATTATCAAGTATGAAAAAATCCACCTATTTATATATAGCGTCGCTGGTGACCGCAGGGATGATGGCAAGTTGCACCTCAGAGGTGAAAGAGAGTGTGCCCGTCACCTTGAATGTGAGCGAGAAGGGTGCACCCGTGTCGCCCTCGATGTACGGCGTATTCTTCGAGGAAATAAACCATGCAGGCGATGGAGGCCTCTATGCCGAATTGGTGCAAAACCGCAGTTTTGAAGAGAAGGAGATGCCCGAGGGCTACTTCGTCGAACACGGACGGTTGAAGCCCGCGCCCGTGCCTAACCACGAGAATGGAAAGGTGAACCACGATGCCTCGTACAAATGGAACAACGAGCCGGTGCGTGCATGGAGCCTGCAACCTGCGGACGAAAGCATTGCCTCCATGCGATTGACGAAGGAGCAACCTATGTTTGAGTCGGCACCCAACAACTTGGAGGTGAGCATCCACCAAGCCGACAAGCCCGTGCAACTCATCAACGAGGGGTATTGGGGAATGAACATCGAGAAGGGGAAACTCTACACCCTTCGCGTCATCATCCGCAAGGATGCCGGATACGAGGGAAAGGTAACGGCCAAAATTTTGTCCAAGAGCGGTAAGGTGATTGGCGAAGCAAACATACGCACAGGGAAGTCCGATGAATGGTACGACGACTTGAAGGTGTTTGAGCCTACCGAGTCGGACAACGAGGCACGCCTGGCACTGGAGTTTGATGCTCCAGGCAAGGTGTGGCTGGATTACGTGTCGCTCTTCCCGCCCACCTTCAACGCACGCTACAACGGTATGCGCGAGGATGTGGCACAATACTTGGCCGACTTGAAGCCAGCCTTCTTCCGTTGGCCGGGCGGATGTGTGGTAGAGGGCATCTCGTTGCCCAACCGCTTTGATTGGAAGAAGACATTGGGCGACCCCGCCTCGCGTCCGGGCGAATACAGCACGTGGGGATACCGTTGCTCGTATGGCATGGGTTACTACGAGGTGCTTCAGTATTGCGAGGACATAGGTGCCAAGATGATGTTTGTGTGCAACGTGGGCCTCGGATGCCAATACCGCATGGGCGATGCCTGTAGCGAAGAGGAGATTGCCACCTACCTCGACGATTGCATGGACGCCATCGAATACGCCATCGGCGACGTGAACACCGAATGGGGAGCCTTGCGAGCCAAGCACGGCCATGTGTTGCCCTTCCCCTTGCAATATGTGGAGATTGGCAACGAGAATTGGGGAGCCGAGTATGACCGTCGCTTCGACATCTTCTACAAGGCTATCAAGGAGAAGTATCCGCAACTGACTCTTATTTACAACGACATGACGGGATTGAGCAATGAGAATCGTGCCATCGAGAAGACTGACATGATTGACCCTCACTGGTACGTTGCTCCCGACTTCTTCTATCGCAACACCACCCTGTTCGACACCAAGCAGCGTGGCAAGTGGGAAGTGTACGTGGGTGAATATGCCTGCAACCAAGGTGTAGGAGGCGGCAACATGAATGCGGCCCTTTCCGAAGCCGCCTTCATCTCGGGTATGGAAAGAAATGGCGACCTGGTGACAATGACCTCGTATGCGCCCCTCTTCGAGAATGTGAACAACCGCGAGTGGCCTACCAACCTTATTTGGATTGATACCGACCAGGTGATGGGACGTACCTCTTACCACGTGCAGAAGATGTATGCCGAGAACCGTCCTACCTATAATATATATAGCAGTGCCACCATCCTGATGCCCGATAGCATGGTGACCGCACAGGACTCCATCCCTCAGAAGTTCTTGGCCTCAGGCTACGACGAGAAGACGGGTGAAATCATCATCAAGTTTGTCAACGCATCGGACAAGGCGCAAACCATAGACTTCACACTGGAGGGCGTCGCCAATGTACTCCCCGAAGGCCGCGCCATCACCCTGCAAGCCGACGACTTGGGCGACGAGAACTCGATGGACAACCCCAACAAGATTGTCCCCGTGGAGAAGCCGTTCAAGAAGTTCGGACAGACCTTCTCATACAACTTCCCGAAATATTCATTCACTATCTTGCGGGTGAAGGCGGAGAAGTAAGAGTTTCTTTTTAGGGAGATAAAGGAGTTTTTTAAAGGAGTTAAAGGAGTTATCGCTTCACTAGGAGTTATCGGCCCGATGGGCCTAGGAGTTAAAGCCAATAGTCTGCTTGCATATAGTTGCTTGCATATGATGGCAAAACATTTGGCTTTAACTCCTAACGAGCAAAGCGAGTGATAACTCCTTTAACTCCTTTAACTCCTCAAAAATTAACTCCTTTAACTCCTCAAGAAGAATCTCCTCAAAAAAAATCACTCCCCATACATCCTGGCCCGCATCTCCTTGATGTGGTCGCTGGTGATGTATTCATCGTATTCCATCATTTTGTCGATGATGCCGTTGGGGGTCAGTTCGATGATGCGGTTGGCCACGGTCTGGATGAACTCGTGGTCGTGGCTGGCAAAGAGGATATTTCCCTTATAGAGTTTCAGATTGTTGTTGAATGCCTGGATGCTCTCGAGGTCGAGGTGGTTGGTGGGCGTGTCCAGAATGAGGCAGTTGGCATTCTTCAGCTGCATACGGGCAATCATGCATCGCATCTTCTCGCCTCCACTGAGCACGTTGGCCTTCTTCAGCACCTCTTCGCCACTGAAGAGCATGCGGCCGAGGAAGCTCTTGAAGTAGACCTCGTTGCCCTCGCCGAACTGGCTGAGCCAATCCACCAGGTTGAGGTCGGTGTCGAAGAAAGCGGTGTTGTCCAGCGGCAGGTAGGCGGTGGTGATGGTCACGCCCCAATTGAACTTGCCGGCATGGGGCTTGCGGTTGCCGTTGATGATTTCGAACAGGGCGGTCATGGCACGCGGGTCGCGGCTGAGGAAGACAATCTTGTCGCCCTTCTCCACATTGAAGTTCACGTCGTTGAACAGCACGGTGCCGTCCTCCATCTCGGCACGCAGGCCGCTGACCTCCAGAATCTGGTTGCCCGGCTCGCGTTCGGGAGTGAAGATGATGCCCGGATATTTGCGGCTCGAGGGCTGGATGTCCTCCACATTGAGTTTCTCCAACATCTTCTTGCGGCTGGTGGTCTGCTTGCTCTTGGCCACGTTGGCACTGAAGCGGCGGATGAACTCCTCCAGCTCCTTGCGCTTCTCCTCGGCCTTGGCCTTCTGGTTCTGAGCCTGACGGAGGGCCAGCTGCGAACTCTCGTACCAGAAGCTGTAGTTACCGGCAAAGAGGTTCACCTTGCCGAAGTCGATGTCCACCGTGTGGGTGCAGACGGAGTCGAGGAAGTGACGGTCGTGACTCACCACGAGGACAGTGTGCTCGAAGTTCGAGAGATACTCCTCCAGCCAAGTGACGGTCTCCATGTCGAGGTCGTTGGTCGGCTCGTCCAACAGCAGGTTGTCGGGGTTGCCATAGAGGGCCTGGGCCAGCATCACGCGCACCTTCTCCTTACCACTCAGCTCGCTCATGAGCAGGTAGTGCTTGTCCTCCTTGATGCCCAGTCCGCTCAGCAGGGCGGCGGCGTCGCTCTCGGCATTCCATCCGTCCAGTTCGGCAAACTTCTCCTCCAGTTCGGCCACCTTCAGGCCATCCTCGTCGCTGAAGTCGGCCTTGGCATAGAGGGCATCGCGCTGGTTCATGATGTCCCACAGCACGGTGTGTCCCATGAGCACGGTGTTGAGCACCGTGCACTGGTCCCACTTGAAGTGGTCCTGACTGAGCACCGACAGGCGTTCGCCCGGCCCCAGGGTGACACTGCCCTTCGTAGGCTCCAGCTCGCCGCTGATGGCACGCAGGAACGTACTCTTTCCGGCACCGTTGGCACCGATGACACCATAGATGTTACCGTTCGTAAACTTCAGGTTGACATCCTTGTACAACACTCTCTTTCCAAACTGAATCGCAAGATCTGAAACTGTAATCATATTTTATAGGTTATTATTATTGTTTTTGTTTTAAGGAGTTTTTTTAAGGAGTTAAAGGAGTTATCGCAGGCTTTGGCCTGCTAGCCAAATGTATAGCAAAACTATCGGCTTTAACTCCTAACGAGCAAAGCGAGTGATAACTCCTTTAACTCCTCAAAAGAATACTCCCTTTCTCCCCTCAAAAGAATTTCGCCTGCAAAGATACGGATAATTCGCCGAATAGCGAAATCCTGACTGTGCCTCTTCCTTTTTTTCTTCCCTTAAGTCAATTTAACAGTTAGGGGCGGTAATTTGGATAACTTTTTGTTACTTTTGCAGCCGCAAATGAAAGCAAAAAGAAAGTATTAACAACTAATTCATTGAATTATGGACAAAAGAAAGACAGAAAACAACAATTGCACACAGCAAACTATGGCCTACGAGGCCCCGACTGTAAGGATGGTGGAAGTGCATGTGGAGAAAGGATTCGCACAGAGCGTGTATGGAGAGGGGGACCATATGCATATTAATTAAAGAAAACAATCCCCCAATTACTAACCAACAAACCCAAGAAAGAACATGAGAAAGAGAATAACCCATCTGGCAAGCATGGCCGTTACGGCATTGCTGGCCTTGACTGCTTGTAACGAAGAGGCGGCCCTGACGCAACCTGCCGAGCCGCAGAATCCGCCCGTGGCAGACAACTCGGGCAATGTATATATCACCGGCGACGACTTCACGTGGGAGCTTGGGGGTGGCGAGGGCGACGAGGGCGGCGCTTCGTCCATCGGTGCCGTGACGCGCACCCAGCTGACCGTGGAGGACAACGTGGCCAAGTTCGCCTGGACACCCGGCGACAGTGTGGGCATCCTGCCCGACAAGGGGGCACAGGTCTATTTTGAGATACCTACGCCTGCTGAGGATGAAGAGATGGGTAATAAGGCCACCTTCGACGGCGGAGCCTGGGCCTTGAAGCCCACGAGCGACTATGCCGCCTACTACCCCTTCGTGAAGGACTTCGACCTGGACCGCACCGCAGTGCCCGTCTCCTACACGGGGCAGGCCCAGACGGGAGGCAACTCGACCGCCCACCTCGGCGCCTTCGACTATCAGGGCGCACGCCCCTCGCCCACTAACGGGGCTGGCGGCGTCAGCTTCGACTTTGACCACGTGGGCGCACTCGTGCTCCTCCAGTTCACCGTGCCCACCAGCGGCACGCAGCTGACGGGCGTCACCCTCTCGGCCGACGGCGCGGAGTTCACCACCAAGGGAACCTACGACCTCACCTCCACCGAAGGCTTCCCTATCACCCCGACAGAGACGGCCGAAAGCATGACCATCGGACTGGACTACACCACCACGGCCGACGACGAGACCGTGACCCTCTACTTCCTCTGCGCCCCCATCGACCTCTCGGGCAAGACGGTGAACGTCAGCGTGGCCTGTGGCGGCACGGAGGGCGAGACGATAGAGCTTCAGGCCGACGGCAAGAACCTCGTGGCGGCAGGGGGCTATCTGATGGAGGCGAAGATTCCTTACCTCACTTTCGCGGCTGATGCTGAGCAGACGTTGACGATGGTGTTTAATGATTTGAGTAATGTGGGTCTTCAAGTCGATTTTGAGTATTCGGTAAATGGTGCCGAATGGAGTCAGCTCACATTGGATAAAGCCATTGCATTTGGAGGCACAGCCGGTGACTTGCGCCTTCGTGCGAAGAGTCAGTTCGGTACGGCTTATAAAGATGAGTATAAAGAATGTTTCTATAAGATAAGCTTTGGCAACGCCACCCCGGTGGAGTGCACAGGCGACATCCGCACCTTGGTGGATTGGGAAAACTATGCTACGGCAAGTACGGCAATGGCACGCTTCTGTCAATTGTTCTACTATTGCACCGCTCTGACCACCGCCCCCGAGCTTCCGGCCACTACATTGGCGGCGTATTGCTACGAGGGCATGTTCTACGATTGCTACGCTCTGACCATCGCCCCCGAGCTTCCGGCTGATACCTTGGCGGAGCATTGCTACGAGTGCATGTTCTCCTCTTGCGCCTCTCTGACCACCGCCCCCAAACTTCCGGCCACCACATTGGCGAAGTATTGCTACAACGGCATGTTCTACAGTTGTCACGCTCTGACCACCTCCCCCGTGCTTCCGGCTACCACGTTGGCGGAGGCATGTTACTACGACATGTTCAATAATTGCAGTAACCTGAGCAGCATCACCATGCTGGCCACCGACATCAGTGCAACAAATTGCTTGTATCGCTGGGTGGATCGTGTATCCTCAAGCGGCACATTCTATAAGAACAGCGCAGCAACTTGGGCTACAAGCGGCAAAATCCCCACAGGAGAATGGGAGGTGAAGATTTACGTCCCAACCGAAACGGGAACAGAGGGAGCGACGGAGTGACGTGAGCAGGCCCCTCTGCCCATCGCACACCGTAGGGGCGCCCCCCCTGTCCCCCCCGTCCCCCCACATTTGCAATGCGGAGGGAAATAAAATAATAGATGTAAAGAAAAATATAAATAAACGCGTATTATGGCAGTTTTATCAAAAAGTGCTTGCAAGATATTGATAATGAACCCGTTATACCCCACGCGTGGGGTACCTTCATAGGGCACGCGTGGGGTATCAATGCACCCCACGCGTGGGGTGTCGAGGTACCCCACGCGTGGGGTCCGATTTACCCCCTCGAATGACGATTTAACCAACCCTTTTATTAACCAAAAATATAAAAAAAAATGATTGAGTTCAGTATTAAGACAAGAACCCTGAACGTGGGTGACCGCAAGGGACAGACCGTGTACTACGCAGCTCCCAAGATGCAACAACGTATGACGAACAAGATGGTCATCGACCGTATTGTCCGCGAAACATCGCTCTCCGCCGGTGACGTGCGCAACGCCCTTACCAGCCTGAGCAACATTGTGAACGAAGCCCTGGCCATGGGCGCGAGTGTGGACCTGGCCGACCTCGGCTCGCTCCGCCTGACCGTGCCCTCGAAGATGATGGACTCGCCCGAAGAGGTGACCGTGGAAAAGGCGCTGAAGACCCCGAAAATCACCTTCACCCCTAAGGCTGCCATGAAGGATGCCGCCAACTCGGTGAAACTCTCCATCGACCGCCTCAAGGAAGCAGCTGAGGAAGACGAAGAAGAGGAAAACACCGGCGGTGAATCTGGCGACGGCGGCGGCGCCACGGGCGGAAATCCGCTGTAAGGGAGAGACCCACCCGGACCCTCCCCCCCGTCGCACAGGGCACTGTGCTCCCCTCGCACGGCACGAATTGACATTCAGTCAATTCTCTATCGGCCTCGCTACGCCCTCTATGGAGGGGAGGGGAATACACTGCTATATATAAAGGAAAAAGGACAGAGGAGTGCCTGATGGCTCTTCTGTCCTTTTCTTGTGTGTTCACTCCTATTTGTTTCCATTGCCTGTAGGGGCAGGGTCTACCTGCCCTTCACTGGGTCAGCCTGCCCCGACAGTGGGCTGACGCACCGAAAAGCAATGAAAAATTAAAAGAAATAAGGCGATTTCTTTTGTTGTTTATCAGGTAATCACTACCTTTGCGACAATTAAACTAAAAAGGTTTGGTAATATGAACATTGCAACGCGAGAAATCATTATCCCCAAGTTGAGACGCTATTTTGCCACTCAACCCATAGAACGGGCATGGCTGTTCGGCTCCTTTTCACGTGGCGAGGAGACTGAGACAAGCGATGTGGACATACTGGTTGACTTTGACAAGAATGCCCGTATCGGCCTGTTCAAGTATGCCGGCATCTATGGCGACCTGAAGGATTTGCTCGGACGTGACGTGGACCTGGTGAAGAACGGCTCGCTGAAACCTTTTGCCATTGAGAGCGCAAACCACGATAAAATACTTATCTATGAGAGAGAGAATTAAAGACCGTACAAGGCTGCTCCACATGATGGAAGGCATTGACAACATCATGGAATTCAAGGAGGGGGTCGATTTTGAAACATTCGCCGGTAACAAACTGCTCAAGTTCGGAATCTTCTACAATGTGGCCATCATCGGTGAAGCGGCCTATAAGCTGACGAAAGAGTTTACGGCCTCTCACCCCGATGTCCCTTGGCGGGATATCATCAATATGCGTCACGTACTGGTGCATGGTTATTATCAGATAGACCCCGAGATTCTGTGGGAAACAATCAATAACGACCTTGTGGAACTGAAAGAAGCCCTACTCCGCTATTTGGAGGAGGAGAATTCATAAAAAGGAAAAAGGACAGGAGAGCCGGTGCGATGGCTCTTCTGTCCTTTTTGTTCTTAGGTACTTCTGCCTAAAAAGCGCAAACTTGTCACACCCCCTTGCCAATATGACAGAAAATGAGTAATTTTGCAGCCGTTTCTGTCAGAACAAACATTCTGGCAAAGGGATTGTTATGAGTATGACAATTTGTATATTCACCCAAACCCCCATGATTATGAAGAAATTGCGTAAGAATTACAAAAAGAACAACTATAAGATGAATCAGACAGAAGAGACAAAGGTCCAACCCGAAGAGTTGGACGGACAAATGGCTGAGGAGACTGCGGCCAACCAGGCCGCGGCCGAAGAGAACAACCCCCAAGAACCCGCCAAAGAGCTGACGCCCGGAGAAGAGCTGCTACAACAACTGGCCGACTTCAAAGAGAAATTCACCGCACAGCAGGACCAACAGCTCCGCCTGATGGCCGAGTTTGACAACTACCGCAAACGCACCATGAAGGAGAAGGCCGAGCTCATCAGGAACGGTGGCGAGAAGACCATCACCGCCATACTGCCCGTGATTGACGACTTCGAACGCGCCCTGCAGAACATGAAGGGCGGGAGCGAAGAGGTCGGCGCCCTGCGCGACGGAGTGGAACTCATCTACAACAAACTGCTGAAGACCCTGCAACAGGAGGGACTGGAGCGCATCGAGACCGACGGGGCCGACTTCAACACCGACTACCACGAGGCCATCGCCCTGGTGCCCGCCCCGACGGACGAGCTGAAAGGCAAAATCCTCGACTGCGTGCAGACCGGCTACACCCTGAACGGCAAGGTCATCCGCCATGCGAAAGTGGCGGTGGGACAGTGATTCAGTTGACAGGTGACAAGTTGACGAGTTGACAAGGAAATATAATAATAACAATAGATTCAGTTGATTGAGAATAATTTGGCTAATTGAGAATTGACGAGAAATGAAAGAAACGTGCCACACGGCCCTCGTCAACTCGTCAACTTGTCAACTCGTCAACTAACAAAGAGACTATGGCAAAAAGAGATTACTATGAAGTCTTAGGCGTAAGCAAGACAGCCACAGAAGACGAAATAAAGAAGGCCTACAAGAAACTGGCCATCAAATACCACCCCGACCGCAACCCGGATGACAAGGAGGCGGAGGAGAAGTTCAAGGAGGCGGCCGAGGCTTACGACGTACTCCATGACCCCCAGAAGCGTGCCCGCTACGACCAGTTCGGACACGAAGGCATGAGCGGCGCCGGCGGATTCGGCGGATTCAGCGGACAGGGCATGTCGATGGACGACATCTTCTCGATGTTCGGCGACGTGTTCGGCGGACGCGGCGGATTCGGCGGATTCAGCGGCTTCGGAGGCGGCGGCGGACAACAGCGCCAACGACGCTTCCGCGGCTCGGACCTGCGTGTGAAAGTGCGCCTCAATCTGA
>JAFWYQ010000074.1 GCA_017517605.1 Bacteroidaceae bacterium | reverse complement strand
CTACATTGTCTTCAAACTGATGGGGTTCTATACCCAAGTGGAGTATCACACGGCCAACGGACGCATTGACTTAGTGCTGAAGACCAACGACTACATCTATGTGATGGAGTTCAAATTGGAAGGTTCGGCAGAGGAGGCCCTTGCGCAAATCAACGAGAAGGGGTATGCCCTTCCCTTTGTGGGTGATTCACGGAAACTGTACAAGATTGGTGTGAACTTCAGCGATTCCACCCACACGATTGACAAATGGTTGGTGGAGTAATCCCATGTGTGCTTCTTCATGCAGGTGGCACGGGAGATGATGCTGGGGGTGTAGAGCTGTGCCAGTTCGCTTTTGGTGTAGGTGCACAGGCGAACGTTCCATCAGCGAGGATACTATATAGTATGAGGCCTGATACTATACAGGTTAAAGCCCCAAACTATATAGTTCGAGAAAAACAAGTATAATGCAAGAGAGGCTGCATGGTGAAATGCAGCCTCTCTTCTTTTATTTATACTTTTGTCGGAGAGAATTTTACTTCTCGCACTTGTCACAAGCAATCAGTTTCCATACGAGGGCCGACAGGGCAGCACCGATGAAGGGACCTACGATGAATATCCACAATTGTGACAAGGCCACACCGCCTTCGAAGATGGCCGGAGCGATGGAGCGGGCGGGGTTCACTGATGTACCGGTGATGGGGATACATACGATGTGTACCAGCACCAGCGAGAGGCCGATGGCCAATCCTGCAAAGTTGCCGGCACCCTTCTTGGCATCTGTAGTGCCCAATACCACCAACACGAATACGAAGGTAAAGATGATTTCAGCAATCAATCCTGCCACTACGCCATATCCGCAACTGTTGGCACCCGTGGTGGTGGCGTAAGTGATGTCGATGTTCGAAACCAACAGATAAATCAAGGCCGAGCCGATGAAGGCACCGATAACCTGGAAGAGCATATACATCAATCCCTCGTTGGTCTTCATGCGTCCACTGAGCATACAACCCAGAGTGATGGCGGGATTGATGTGACAACCCGAAATTCCGCCGATGGTGTAAGCCATGGCCACTACAGAGAGGCCAAAGGCAAATGCCACGGTCAATACCTGTGCGGTAGTTCCGCAACCTCCATTAAACACTGCGCTTCCGCAACCCATCAGTACGAGAACCATCGTACCGACCATTTCTGCTAAGTACTTTTTCATAACTTTGAATGATTTTAGATTAATAATATGGATAATTTAGTCGTTGCAAATGTAGTGCTTTTTTAACAAAAACAAGAATATTTCCGTAAAGTAATTCTATATTGTTGCCAAATATTGGTTTTTGGTGACATTTTGTGTGCTCAGTTTTTCTTTAGAGGAGTGTTTTTAAAAAGGAGTTAAAGGGAGTTAGAGGGAGTTATCGCAAGCAGAGCTTGCTAGGAGTTAGAGCCAATAGTGCTACTTGCGTGAAGCCCTCTTGCTTATCAGAATCAAAGCTATCGGCTTTAACTCCTAAGCTCTTCAGAGCCGATAACTCCCTTTAACTCCTTTAACTCCTTGAAATCAAGGCTCCCAGAGAGTTGCCTTGTTACGCCTCTTATAAATATTTCCGTGTCTCTTTGACAATGACTCCCGAGAGGAACAGCAGGCACAACAGGTTGGGGATGGCCATCAGCGCATTGAAGATGTCGGCCAGGTTCCACACCAAATCCAAGCTCACTACGGCTCCTAAATAGACCGTGATGAGGAAGACGATGCGATAGGTGTTGTTTACCCCGCGCAACTTGTTCTCGATGTATTCCGGCGAGGGAGTCTCTCCCTTGGTCTTGCTCCGTCGGAGGATAATCTTGTTGGCAATAAACTCCATGCCGCGTTCGCCATAGATGCCCCATCCCAAGATGGTGGAGAAGGCGAAGGTGAGCGACCCGAAGGCCAGCAACGGTTTGCCTATGTAGGGAATTTTGGCAAAGGCCATCTGTGTGAGTTCCCCTCCGTTGCTCGCTTCAATGTCGGGGTAGGCCAGTATGGACGACACGATGGTCAGTCCCGTGATGGCACAAATGACCACCGTGTCCCAGAATGTGCCCGATGATGACACCAAGGCTTGGTGCACTGGATTCTTTGTCTGTGCCGAAGCCGCAATGATGGGAGCCGAACCCATACCCGACTCATTCGAGAACAATCCGCGGGCAATACCGTAGCGAGCCGTTATCATGATGGACGAACCCACAAAGCCTGCCCCAGCCGCCGAGGGGGCGAATGCCGATTCCACAATCAACTTTATGGCCGGTATAAGAAAGTCGCTATTGATAAATAGTATCGCGAAACATCCTGCGATATAGACACCCGCCATCAGTGGCACCAGTGTCTGGCAACAGCGTGCGATGCTCTTCACACCACCCATGATGACGGCCGCCGCCAGTATGGTGACGATGCCACCCACCACAATGGGCGAAATGCCTATTGCCTTATGGCTCAGTGTGGCGATGGCGTTGGCCTGCACTGTAGAGCCGATGCCGAAGGTCGCAATGGCCGTAAAGACGGCAAACAGGATGGCCATCACCTTCCAGAACCATCGCACAATGCCCTTGCTGTTGTTGGCCAATCCGTTCTCGATGGCATACATCGGTCCTCCCAACATTCGTCCGCCCGAGTTGATGCGGTATTTCACCGCCAGCAGTCCTTCACCGTATTTCGTGGCCATACCCAACACACCCGTAATCCAGCACCAGAAGACTGCACCGGGACCGCCCAAGGCAATGGCCGTACCCACACCCACAATGTTTCCTGTTCCGATAGTGGCAGCCAAGGCCGTAGCCAAAGCTCCGAATTGCGACACTTCACCCTCCGCATCTTTATTCTTGCTGAACGATAGTTTGATGGCCTTTATTATATGCCGTTGTGGAAAACGCAGGCGGATAGTCAAAAAAATATGTGTACCCAATAGGAGCAGAATCATCGGAACTCCCCACACAATCTCGCTGATGTTGGTAATAATCTCATTGAATGTATTCATGTTGTATTTCTTTTTTGATTTGATGCGGCGAAGGTACAATATTATTTTGTATTTTTGCAATCTCCATAAAAAAGATTACAAACTAAATACGGAAAAGAATTATGCTAATCACCACCACATCCCACATTGAAGGCATGCACATAGCCAAGTACTATGGCATTGTGTCAGGCGAAACTATTATTGGAGCCAATTTTGTGCGCGATCTGTTTGCCAGTGTCCGCGATTTCGTTGGCGGGCGTTCAGGTTCCTACGAAGAGGTGCTTCGCCAAGCCAAATCCACCGCTTTACGTGAAATGGAGGACGAGGCCCGCCGCCTTGGCGCCAATGCCGTAATAGGTGTCGACCTTGACTACGAAACCGTAGGAGGCAATGGAAGCATGCTGATGGTAACAGCCAGTGGTACTGCCGTGTTAGTCGATGGATTGTAAATTTATCGGGTCAACAGTGACATTTATCGGGTCAATTATCAGGTCAATAGCAATGTTGCCTACCTTGATTATTTATACAACTCTGGCCGTTTGGCTTTGTTGTATCCTAACTATTCCATATACCTTGGTGGAACACGAAAATTTCACTATATGGCAAAATTCTGACCCAAGCATTCGTTGCTTTACCATAAATTTAATACATTTGCACGAAATCTAAACCTATTGGTATTTATATGTAGATGAGTGAGATATTGAAAGGTTGGGAGGAACTGGAATGAACAAGAAATCCATTCGTTTTTTTAATGATCGCGAGGTTCGAGCGGTTTGGGACGAGGAATACGACAAGTGGTGGTTCTCGGCTACAGATATCGTGCGTGCTATAAATAATGAAGATGATTACAACAAATGCCGCAACTATTGGAAATATCTCAAAGGTAAACTAACAAAAGAAAATATCCAACTGGTTAGTGCCACTAACCAGTTCAAATTTCTTGCACCGGATGGAAAACAGCGCATAGCGGATGCACTGGATGCCGATGGTGTAAAAACGTAAATTCAACTTTTAAATGCAACAGAATTATCGGTTTGAGATAATTTCAGTGAGCAGAGAGGAAAATCTCCTCCCATGCTCTACTGAATGGGGAAAAAGTTGTTACTTTACAGCCTCAAACCTCCTACCGAAATCAGTTGTAAAGATGAAACATTTAACCCGACTAATTTTGCCTATCATAGGCCTTATATAATATGGAAGACTATAGTGAATATCTCATACAGGGTGAACCCGATAAGCGTGACAGAGTCCGCAACTGGATGGCCGCCATTGGACTTCAAGATGTAGATGGACTTACTCCGTCCAATTACATGTTGGAGACTGTGCGTCGTAATATCGAAGGCGAAATCACTCTTGATGAAGTTAGCCGATTGGTTGACGAATATTATACCACCCAAGAAGGATTAAAGCAGGAGGCTCGTACTATAGAAGCTGACAAGGTTGCAGTGCGTATAGCCCAACTTCTGTCTCACCAAACATTCGGTTTAGGTTCTAATTACCTCGCACTTATTCATCGCACATTATTCGAAGGTATTTATAAGTTTGCTGGTACATACCGTGATTATAATATAAGTAAAAAAGAATTGGTTCTAAAAGGGGAAAGTGTCCGTTACGAACATGCTCCGTTGATTTTGCCTACATTGAAGTATGAGTTTGATCAAGAAGACAAGTTCTCTTATAAGAACCTTACAATGGATGAAATGGTGAAGCATATAAGCCGTTTTGTTGCCAATGTATGGCAGGTGCATCCATTTGGAGAAGGAAATACCAGAACAACAGCTGTGTTTACGATTCAATATTTAAAGCATCTTGGATTTAAAGTGACTAATGAAGTCTTTGCGGATAATTCAAAGTATTTCCGTAATGCACTTGTTAGAGCTAATTACTCAAATATCCAATATGGTATTAAGGAAACAACCGAATTTTTGGAACGCTTCTTCCGAAATCTGTTGATGGGTGAAAAGAATGAGCTGAAAAGCCGATATATGATTATTGGAACTTCGTGGAATGAGGGTAAAAGTACCCAAGAAAATGAATTGAGTACCCAAGAAAATGAATTGAGTACCCAAGAAATCCCATCAAGTTCCCAACAAACAACAACAGAACGGATAATTGAAGAAATTCGCAAGCATCCTTTTACAACAAGAAAACAGCTTGCAGAAGTTATAGGTATAACTCCCGATGGTATCAAGAAGCAGTTGGACAAGTTGAAGAAAGCAGGAAAGATTCATCATGTAGGTGCAACCAAAAAGGGACATTGGGAAATCATTGAAAAACAAGAAAAGAAAGAAACAATATAATGGCAAATCTGAATCGAATAAAACTTCAACAACCTGTTGAAGAAATTCTGCACCAAACTGGTGCATTATTGCAAATGCTTGAAAAACATCATGTCGCAAAACTCCACCAAGTTGGTGGAGAATTGCAGTTTGTGTTAACCATGGCATAATTTACCTAACTTAGAACTATAGCCAGAGCGAGTGTACCTTTTGCAAAAAGAGTGCAGGAAACAAAACGATTGATGAGTAAGGTGGATAATATTGAAAACAAAAAACAGTTATTTAATACATCTCTGGTCGTTTGGCTCTGTTATAAAAAGTCAGACACATTAAGTCCATCCACACGTTGCAGTCCGATAGCAATTGCCCAATTATTAGCCCTTTCTCTGACAGATTCATCTGGGTGATTCTTATATTCTTCAAATAAAGCCATATTTTTCTTTCAAAGTTACGAAAAAACTACAGGATGAGCAAAATTTAATAATGTTATTTTCGTTTCACCATTATTTTAATATATTTGCACGAAATCTAAATCCATGAGGATATAATGGCAAATCTGAATCGAATAAAAGTAGTGCTTGTCGAACAGCAGAAGACAGGCAAATGGTTGGCTGGGTAATTGGGTAAATCCGCTTGCACAGTCAGCAAATGGTGTAGCAACTCCATCCAACCCGATTTGGCTACATTGGATAAAATTGCCACATTATTGGATGTGGATAGACGAGAACTAATTGCACCTTCGAAATAAATATCACCATGCAAATTTAAGTATTTGCTATGGTCAATATATGGCAGAAGTGAGTTAATATGTAGATGAATAATATGGAACCAATCAAACTATACAAATATTTGGATGCTGAAGGCGGATTGTCGATGTTGTCAAATGGCAATATCCAGTTTACTAATGCTACCAAATTAAACGATCCGTTTGATTGTCATCCCAGTTTGATTGATTTCTCACAAGTACCCACAGAAAGAGCAAAAACTTGGGGCAAGGAAGCTATCATGGATTTAGAATCTAATCGTTTCGAACGGAATAGAGATAATACATGGTTGTGCAGCCTTTCCAAGAACTATGATTCATTGTTGATGTGGAGTTATTATAACTGCCACAAAGGTATTTGTATTGGAATCGATATGGAGAAAACCGATAAATATCTTTCTCGTATATGGGGTCCCATCATTTTGGGCTATATAAAGTTTGAAGTCCAGTACAAAGACATTATAGAAAAACCTGATTTCTTTAAAAGGAAAGAAGATTTGTGGAGTTATCAGTTGTCAACCAAAGCAAAGGCCTGGGAACATGAACAGGAAGTACGTTTGGTAATTATTGTTCCTTCAAGAATCTTTCCACATTATGTGCCAAAAGAATTTCAAAAGAAAGAAATTATTGATTACAAGGAAATAAGATTCGTTCCTAAATTAGGTGGTGAATGTTATGATTCTGTTTATTTGGGAGTGAATATAAATGATGAAAAACGGACAGAAATTATAAACGCAGCCAAGAACCTGAATCCAAACATCAAGATATACCAAATGAAAGCAAATGCTAATGCTTTCAAGTTACAAACTGAACAAATCATTTGAAAAGATTATGACCAATATAAAGAAACTCGAAGCCGAATTATGGGAGTCGGCCGATTTACTCCGACAGGGCAGTAAACTTACCAGCAGCCAGTATTGTATGCCGGTGCTTGCCTTGTTGTTCCTTCGCTATGCCTATAGCCGATACAAGATGGTAGAAGCCGAAATCTTACAAAACAGACCATCAAGAGGGGGAAGGGTTATGCCAGTAGAGCCTAGCGACTTTGAAGCCAAGAGTGCTTTATATCTTCCTCGCGAAGCACAATATGACTATTTGGTGAATCTTCCCGCAAACATTGCTGATGCAGGATTGAGGACCAAAGACGGACAAAACATCAATTCATTAGGCGAGGCTGTGAACTATGCCATGCAATTGGTGGAGGAACAAAGCGAACAACTCACAGGTGTATTACCGAAAAGCTACACCATGTTTGCCGACGACTTGCTCAGCGATTTGCTTCGCATTTTCAACAACAAGACCATCGACGAGGTCGGTGGCGATGTGATAGGTCGTATCTATGAATATTTCCTTTCCAAGTTTGCCAAGGCTGTAGCCAGTGACGATGGTGTGTTCTTTACCCCCAAATCATTGGTAAAGATGCTGGTCAATGTATTGGAACCTACATCAGGCATCATGCTCGACCCAGCCTGTGGTTCGGGTGGTATGTTCGTCCAGACAGGCGATTTTGTGAATCATGCAGGATTGAATGCCAATACCCAAATGACTTTCTATGGTCAGGAAAAGGTGGAATACAATGCCCAACTTTGCCTAATGAATATGGCGGTGCATGGTTTGAATGGCAAGATTATTTCGGGCGATGAAGCCAACTCTTTCTATCACGATGCCTATAACTTGGAAGGCAAGTGCGACTATGTGATGGCCAATCCTCCGTTCAATGTCGATAAGGTGAAATCTGAATCGGCATGGGCTGCGGGCCGTTTGCCTTTTGGCTTGCCAGGGGTAAATGCCAAGAGCAAGGAGATTGGCAATGCCAACTACCTTTGGATCAGTTATTTCTATGCCTATTTGAACGACCACGGACGTGCCGGCTTCGTTATGGCAAGTTCGGCTACGGACAGTGCCAACAAAGACCGCGACATTCGTGAAAAGCTGGTGCGTACAGGTGATGTAGACGTAATGGTCAGTGTAGGTAACAACTTCTTCTACACCCTTTCACTTCCTTGTTCGTTGTGGTTCTTTGATAAGAATAAACGTGCAGAAAATAGAGATAAAGTACTCTTTATTGATGCACGCAATTACTACACGGTAGTTGACCGTACACTTAATGAGTGGACCGAATGGCAGCTTCGCAATTTGCAAGCCATTGTACACCTCTATCGTGGTGAAACAGAAAAATACCAAACCTTACTCAACGATTACCGACAAGTATTGGGCGATACTACGGTAGCATCTGCCCAAGCAGCACTCGACAAGCAGAAATCCGAAGCTAAGGAAGCTATTGCCAATGCCTCACGTAAGGACAAGAAACGCATCGAGGCAGAAATGAAAGCCATTGAAGATGCGTTAGAAGATACTTTGGAAACCGCACGTCAATACGAATGGCTGACCGAGAAATTTGGCGAAGGAGAATACAAGGATGTACTTGGCCTTTGTAAGATTGCCACTATTCAAGAGATTGAGGAAAAGAACTATTCGCTTACTCCAGGTGCTTACGTGGGTGTCGCAGAAGCAGAAGACGATGGTGTGGATTTCCACGAACGTATGAACGAAATTCATGCAGAATTGAAACGCTTGAATAGCGAAGCGAATGTATTAATGGATGAGATATTGAAAGGTTGGGAGGAACTGAAATGAGTAAAGAAAGTCCATACGAAAAATTGTTGGCTT
>JAFWYQ010000073.1 GCA_017517605.1 Bacteroidaceae bacterium | reverse complement strand
TTCGCCTTTTGAAACATTCTATATGGGCGGTGACGGTATGAGTGGATACTCGTACAGTTATGCTACAGAGACCATCGCATTGCGTGGATATGAGAATGGTTCATTGACTCCGTATGGATACGAAGGTTATGCTTACTCACGTTTGGGCTTGGAGCTTCGCTATCCGTTGATGTTGGAAGGGTCGACCAACATTTATGCCCTTGCATTTGTTGAAGGAGGTAATGCGTGGAGCGACGTGAAGGATTTCAATCCCTTTGACATGAAGCGTTCGGCTGGTGCAGGTGTCCGTATCTTCTTGCCTATGGTAGGATTGATGGGTATCGACTGGGCTTATGGTTTCGACAAGGTGTATGGTTCAAGCCAATACGGTGGCAGTCAATTCCACTTTATCCTTGGACAGGAATTCTAAGAGGATAGATAATAAAATAAGAATATATAATATAATGTACGCGCGTATGAAGAAATTAGTTTTATTGGTAGTAATGGCTTGCCTGACAACTGTGACGGCAAGTGCGCAGAAGTTTGCGTTGGTGGATATGGAGTACATCCTCAAGAATATACCGGCCTACGAGCGGGCCAATGAGCAGTTGAACCAAATCTCCAAGCGTTGGCAAGGCGAAGTGGAAGCGTTGGCGCAGGAGGCGCAGACGCTTTATAAGAACTATCAGTCGGAGGCAGTTTTCCTTTCGGAAGAGCAGAAGACAAAGAAAGAAGAAGAGATTGTGGCTAAAGAAAAAGAGGCCAGTGAGCTTAAGCGTAAGTATTTTGCTCCTGATGGTGAACTTTACAAGAAACGCGAAAGTTTGATGGCGCCTATTCAGGATGAAATCTACAATGCAGTTAAGGAGTTGGCAGATGTCAAAGGATACTCTCTGATACTCGACCGGGCATCGGATGCAAGTATCATTTTTGCATCGCCACGCATTGATATTAGCAACGAAGTGCTGTCAAAGTTGGGATATTCCGAATAAAAGCTATATTTTTGCAGCTGTAAACACGAAATAATAATCAAATTTAAAAGAATAGAACTATGTTGAAGAAATTTTTTGTAGCGTTAATGCTTGTTATCCCTATGGGATTGTGTGCACAACAGAAATTTGGTCATGTGAACTCTGCCGCTATCATTCCTTTGATGCCTGAGTACACTACCGCACAAACTGAACTCCAATCGTTGGAAAAACAATATACTGACGAAATTAAGCGCATGGAGGATGAGTTGGCCAAGAAGAGTGAAGAGTTTGAAGCTCAGAGAGCTACTTTGCCTGCTAACATTGCAGAGCGTCGTCAAGCTGAGTTGCAGGACCTCTATAACCGTATGAATCAGTACTTCCAAGATGGTCAGCAACACATGAATCAGGCTTCTGCCGAGAAGATGGACGCTATTCGCGCCAAGTTGACCGCAGCTATCAAGGAAGTGGGTGTAGCCGGTGGATATGTATACATCATGGATGTAGCTGCTGGTGTGCCTTATATCAGCGAGACTTTGAGTACTGATGTGACTGAAACTATAAAGGCTAAGTTGGGTATTAAATAATTGTCGGTATGGGTAAGAAACTGTTATGGATGTTTCTCTTCTTGCTTCCGTTGTGTGTGCAGGCACAGGATTCATTGACGGTGGATAACGGGCAAGTTGAGGAAGCACAAAATGTTCTTCCGAAACCGAAATTTGGATATCTGAGTTATTCTGAGGTAATAAAACTGATGCCGGAGTATGTCCGTGCACAGGAGAAACTGAATCTGTTACAACAAAGATACGATGAGGAGTTGGCTCGTGCTGACAATGAGTTTAACTTGAAGTTTTCCGAGTTCCTGGAAGGACAGAAGAATTTTCCTGAGAATATCCTGTTGAAACGTCAGAAGGAATTGCAGGATTTGATGGAGAAGAGTATCAAGTTCAAAAGCGAGATGAAGACTTTGCTGGCGCAGGCACGGAAGGATTTTTGTGCCCCTGTTGAAGAGAAGTTGAATGCCGTCATTGCTGATGTGGCTCTTCAGTTGCAACTTGAGTATGTCCTGAATACAGACAACAACTCCTATCCTTATATAAGTAAGGATTCAGGTTTGAATATTACTGAGTTTGTTAAGAATCACTTCGAAAAATAGGTAGTGGCATTATGAGTTAGAGGGCGGACAAAGTCTTCTAACTCATAATTCATTATTGCTAATCCTCAATCTATTCCCGTGTATTCTGGCCCTATAGGAATCTTTGACTCTGGTTACGGTGGTTTGACGATACTTCAGCAAATCCGTCGTGCAATGCCCCAATATGATTATATCTATTTGGGAGACAATGCTCGTACTCCATACGGAACCCGTTCGTTCGAGGTTGTGTATGAATTCACTCGTCAAGCGGTTGAACGTTTGTTCGAGATGGGGTGCCATTTGGTTATCTTGGCGTGTAATACGGCATCAGCCAAAGCGTTGCGTAGTATTCAGCAGAATGATTTGGAACGTCTTGACCCAAATCGTCGTGTCTTGGGAATTATCCGTCCTACGGTAGAGAGCATCGGAAACATTACCCGTACTGGTCATGTAGGTGTGTTGGCCACAGAGGGTACCATCCTTTCAAACTCATATCCTATGGAGGTGAAGAAACTTTTCCCCGAAATAGTGATTACGGGTCAAGCCTGCCCCTTGTGGGTTCCTTTGGTTGAGAATAACGAGGCCGATTCGCCAGGTGCGGATTATTTCGTCAAGAAGTACATCGATGCCTTGTTGGAGAAGGATCCTCAGATAGATACGGTTATTTTGGGATGTACGCATTACCCCCTTTTGTTGGAAAAGATTCAGGCTTATGTGCCTGAGGGGATAAAGGTGATTTGCCAAGGGGAGTATGTAGCGGCCAGTTTGAAGGATTATCTGTGGCGTCATCCTGAGATGGACGAGCGTTGCTCGAAAGATGGACAATGCCGTTTTTACACGACAGAGTCGGTAGAGAAGTTTGTCAACTCGGCCAACCTCTTTTTGCATGAGTCGGTGGAGGTCCTTCATACAACTTTGGGTTAATCCAATAAGACAAAGACCAATTAGTCTAATATCTCCAATAAGTCTAATTACTAAAAACAAAATAAACAATGGAAAAGAAATTCAAACGAACCACGGTCACGTCAGCGTTGCCATACGCTAATGGACCTGTTCATATCGGTCACTTGGCAGGTGTGTATGTGCCGGCCGATATCTATGTGCGCTATCTTCGTCTGAAGGGCGAAGATGTACTCTTTATTGGTGGTTCTGATGAGCACGGGGTACCCGTGACCATTCGCGCCAAGAAGGAGGGTTGCACTCCGCAGGATGTGGTTGACCGTTATCATGGCATCATCAAGAACGCTTTTGCCGATTTCGGTATCTCGTTCGATGTATATTCACGCACTACGTCGAAGACTCACCATAAGTTGGCCAGCGACTTCTTCAAGACTCTCTATGATAACGGCAAGTTCATCGAAATGGAGAGCGAGCAATATTATGATGAGGGAGCCAACCAATTCCTTAGCGACCGCAACATTATGGGACAATGCCCCAAGTGCTTGGCCGAAGGTGCGTATGGCGACCAATGTGAGAAGTGTGGAAGCACTTTGTCTCCTGACGAACTCATCAATCCTGTGAATGCCCTCACCGGTAATCCGTTGGTGAAGAAAGCCACTAAGCACTGGTATCTTCCTCTTGATGCTCACCAACCTTGGTTGGAAGAGTGGATTCTGCAAGGCCACAAGGAGTGGCGTACCAACGTGTATGGCCAATGCAAGAGTTGGTTGGATGCAGGATTGAAGCCCCGCGCCGTGACACGTGACCTTGAATGGGGTATCCCCGTACCCGTGGAAGGTGCCGAAGGTAAAGTCCTCTACGTGTGGTTTGATGCGCCTATCGGATACATCAGCAATACCAAGGAGCTTTGCGACGCTCATCCCGAAAAGGGAAGCTGGGAGACTTGGTGGAAAGACCCCGAGACACGCCTTGTACACTTCATCGGCAAGGACAACATCGTCTTCCATTGCATCGTCTTCCCCGCCATGTTGAAGGCTGAGGGCAGCTACATTCTTCCCGACAATGTACCTGGCAATGAGTTTCTTAATCTCGAAGGTGACAAGATTTCAACCAGTCGCAATTGGGCCGTATGGTTGCACGAATATCTTGTGGACTTCCCCGGAAAGCAGGATGTGTTGCGTTATGTGCTCACCGCCAATGCGCCCGAAACCAAGGATAACGACTTCACTTGGAAAGATTTCCAAGCACGCAACAACAATGAATTGGTGGCCGTGTATGGAAACTTTGTGAACCGTGCCCTGCAGCTTACCCAGAAGTATTACGATGGTGTAGTGCCCGCTCCTGGCGAACTGACCGATTATGATAAGGAAACCCTTGCCGAATTCAAGGATGTGAAGGAGAAGGTGGAGCGCTTGCTCGACAACTTCAAGTTCCGCGATGCACAGAAGGAGGCGATGAACTTGGCACGTATCGGTAACAAATACATTGCCGATTGCGAACCTTGGAAGGTTATCAAGACTGATCCCGAGCGTGTGAAGACCATCATCTACATCTCTCTCCAGCTTACGGCTAACTTGGCCATTGCTTTCGAACCATTCTTGCCCTTCAGTAGCGACAAGTTGCGTGGTATGTTGAACATGCCTACCTTCGAGTGGAATAGCTTGGGTAATACCGATATTCTTCCCGTTGGACATCAGTTGGCCGCTCCTGCTTTGCTCTTCGAGAAGATTGAAGATGCAACGATTGATGCACAAATCCAACGATTGGAGGACATCAAGAAGGCCAACGAAGCAGAGGCTTACAAGGCAAATCCCATCAAGCCGACCATTTCCTTTGAAGACTTCGAGAAGTTGGACATCCGTGTAGGTACCGTACTCGAATGCGAGAATGTGCCCAAGATGAAGAAGTTGCTGAAGTTCAAGATTGCTGACGGATTGCAGAATCGCACCATTGTCAGTGGTATTGCCCAGCATTATCAACCCGAAGAGTTGGTTGGCAAGCAAGTGCTCTTCATTGCTAACTTGGCTCCTCGCCAATTCAAGAATGGCCTTGTTAGCGAAGGTTTGATTCTCAGTGCAGAGAATTATGATGGCTCGCTTGCCGTAACTTCCTTATTGAAGGAGGTAAAACCCGGTAGTGAGGTGAAGTGATGATAGGATTTTGGCCTACTGCCACCGTGTTGGCAGTAGACTGCCTCGGTGTTGGCAGACCTCTGCCAAAGCGCATGGCAGGGCCGAGAAATAAACAAAGAAGGAAGCGTATCGTTATTGATACGCTTCCTTCTTTTTATGTTTTGGTTTAATACGGATTACATGGCAAAGGTGTTGAAGCCTCCATCAACTACCGCTACGGTGCCGGTTACAAACTTGGCCGCATCGCTGATGAGATAGTGGATAGTGCCACAGAGTTCTTCCGGCTCGCCAAAGCGCTTGAAGGGAGTTTGTCGGATAACGTCTTGTCCGCGTTCGGTCAAGTTACCCTTTCCGTCGGTCAAGAGGAGCAAGTTCTGTTCGGTCAGGAAGAAGCCTGGTGCAATGGCATTCACGCGAATCTTCTCGGTAAACTTGGTTGCCACTTCGTTGGCCATAAAGGCGGTGAAGTTGGAGATACCGGCCTTGGCAGCTGCGTAGCCACACACGCGGGTCATCGGACGGAAGGCCGCCATTGACGAGAAGTTGATGATAGAGCCCTTGCCTTGCTCAACCATAGGTTTGAGGAAGATTTGGGTAGGGATGACGGTACCTGTCAAGTTCAATTCAAGTACGCGCTTGAATTGCTCGGGGTCAAGGTCGAAGAAGTTGCCTGTAGGGGCGATGGTTGCGCCGGGCATGTTGCCTCCGGCAGCGTTCAGCAGGGCATCTACGCGGCCGTATGCCTTCAGGATGTCTTGCAAGTTTTCCTCTACCTTTTCTCTATTCATTACGTCGGTCACCAAAAACATGGCTTCGCCTCCTTGGGCTTTGATGTCGGCCACAATTTCGTTGCCTATCTCGGCCTTACGACCCATAACTACTACCTTGGCGCCTTCTTTGGCCAGGTATTTGGCGATGCAACGTCCCAATACACCGGTTCCGCCGGTGATGACCACTACTTGGTCTTTGATGTTGAATAATTCGTTCATGTCTTTATCTTTCTGGTTAAAAAAATCTTTTCGGCAAAGTTACGTATAACTTTCTTTTTAATGAAAGAAAAATTGTTATTTCTTTCTTCTATAGTGTTAAACATGTTGTTCTTTGCATCTTAGGGGATGAATTTTGTACATCATTCGTCTATTTTTTTGCCGAATGTCACTAAAATTTGCCCAAGCTATACATAGTATATACAATTTTGTGTATATTTGCACGGGTCAATACCGTGTTTGATGAATTTCCTGAAGAGAACATATATATGGTGTCGCCGTTTCCGCCATCGGCGGGGGTATGGTGTGCATTCTCCTTTTGCCTTTGGATTGATTACGGATGTGGTGTATGAGCGTTTGCCTTACTATGCTTATGATGAGTTGAAGGAGGTGCGCCGTTCGTTGCCAAAAGGTGCGCGGATATACCCCGAGCGGGTGGACAGGTTGCTTTTCCGCTTGGTCAATCACCTATGCCCTCAACGGGTTGTGGAGGTGGGCACTGGTGCAGGGTTGAGCCTCTGTTACCTGGCAACCGGTCGGGCAAATACACAATGTGTGTCGCTTCCAGGAGATGATGCGTCTGATGTGATGTATGAGATGGTCGACCGATGCAAGAATGCTTCCGTTGTGGAAGGCCCGTTGATGGAGACTCTTCAGCACGAATTGCAGATAGCTTCGGGAAGTACCTTTCTGCACATTGCACACACCGAGGATTTTTCCCTCGTCTTCGAAAAATTTTTATCCAACGGGGGAAAAAAAATGTGTGTGGTAATAGAGGGGATTTACGACACCCGAGCCAAGAACGAATGGTGGGAGCAAGTGGTGGCCGACGAGCGCACTGGTATCACGTTCGACCTCTATGAGGTGGGCATTGTCTTCTTTGACCATACAAAGAATAAACAGCATTATGTGGTGAATTTTTAACAAAACTAATATTATTTGGATAAAAGAGATGAAAAAGACTTTTAAGAATGTTGCTATCATGCTGCTTGCTATGGTAGCATTGGCCGGTTGCGGAGGCAATTCGTCGCAATCTGCGCAGACGTCGTGCGGACAAGGCATCTGCCCTTCAGTGTACGAGAACCTTCCTTTTGAGATGAAGACCGTAGAGCAACCCTCTTTCCCTGATTATCAGGTAAGTATTGTGGACTTCGGAGCCAAGGGAGATGGAATCACCCTGAACACCGAAGCCATCAACAAGGCCATCGATGCCGTCAGTGCCAAGGGTGGCGGCAAGGTGGTTATCCCTGCCGGTATATGGTATACAGGACCTATCGTGTTGAAGAGTAACGTCAACCTTCATGCCGAAGCCAATGCCTTGGTGGTTTTCTCTGATGACTTTATGCTTTATCCCATCCTCGACACATCGTTCGAGGGATTGAAGACACGCCGTTGCCAATCACCCCTTTCGGCCAATGGAGCCGAGAATATCGCCATTACCGGACACGGAGTGTTCGATGGCTCGGGCGATAGCTGGCGTCCCGTAAAGAAGGGCAAGATGACCGATGGCCAGTGGAAAAAGTTGCTTGCCAGCGGTGGTGTGGTGGAAAACAATGTGTGGTATCCCACCGAAGGTTCGCTCAAGGGAGCCAAGGCCACCAAGCAATTCAACACCCCCGAAGGATTGACCACCGAGGCCGAATGGGACGAAGTGCGCCCTTGGTTGCGCCCCGTATTGCTCAGCTTTGTCAATTGCAAGCGTGTGTTGTTGGAGGACGCAACCTTCAAGAACTCACCCGCTTGGTGCTTGCATCCGCTCATGTGTCAGGACATTACCCTCAACCGTGTAAAGGTGTTCAACCCCTGGTATTCACAAAATGGCGATGCGCTCGACCTTGAATCCTGCAAGAATGCCCTTATCATCAACTGTATCTTCGATGCCGGCGACGATGCCATCTGCATCAAGTCGGGTAAGGACAAGGACGGTCGCGAGCGCGGTATCCCGTGTGAAAATGTGTTGGTTAAGAACAACGTGGTGCTTCACGGACACGGAGGTTTTGTCGTTGGTAGCGAAATGTCCGGTGGTGTGAAGAATATCTACGTAGCCGACTGCTCCTTCCTCGGTACCGATGTAGGCCTTCGCTTCAAGAGCACCCGTGGACGCGGTGGTGTGGTGGAGAATATCTACATCGACAACATCAACATGATTGACATCCCCAACGAACCCCTTCTCTTCGACCTCTTCTACGGAGGCAAAGGCGCTGGTGAAGAGACTGACGAAGAGGTAGTTGCCCGTATGCGTGCCGCCGTGCCGCCAGTGACCGAGGAGACTCCCTCTTTCCGCAATATCTTCATCTCCAACGTGAAGTGTAAGGGTACCGACGGACGCGCCATGTTCTTCAACGGCCTTCCCGAAATGCCCGTGAAGAATGTGTCGGTGAAGAACGTCATCATCACCGAGGCCAAACGCGGTGTGGTAATCAGTCAAGCCGAAGACGTAACCTTCGAGAATGTACGCATCGAAACCGTTGACGGAAGCGACCGTATGAAGGTGAACAATGCCAAGAACCTCAAGGTCGATGGCAAAGAATATGCCGAAATCGGCTTCAAGGCACAAAGTATTGAGCTGTAAATACATAGTTCAGGAGTTCAGATGATAGTCGTAATATACGTGTCATTAGAAAATCATTTGTCTGGACTCCTGAACTTCTATAATAAAAAATGTATATATGAAAATCTACACCAAGACCGGCGACCAAGGCACAACAAGCCTTGTTGGTGGCGCACGTGTGCCCAAAACACACGTACGCCTTGAAGCATACGGTACACTCGACGAGTTGAATGCCCATTTGGGATTGCTTGCCACCTCCCTCACATCCGACGAGGATGTCTCAAACATTCGTTGGATGCAAAGGATGCTTTTCGTCGCCGGCACCTTGCTTGCTACAGAAGATGATTCTCCTTATTGGACGAAACTCCCTCGAGTGACCGATGCCGATGTCGCTCGTGTAGAGCAACTCATCGATGCCTGCCAGGAGGGACTTCCCCCATTGCGCTCGTTCGTACTCCCTGGAGGCATCACCGCCAGTGCGCAGGCACACGTCTGCCGCACCGTTTGCCGAAGGGCCGAACGTCGTGTGTTGACCATGGTCGAAACGGACATTCAAGTAGATTCTCAGATTCTTTCTTTCTTGAACCGATTGTCGGATTATTTGTTTGTATTGTCCCGCAAAATCAATCATTTGGCAAATTGCGACGAAATTTTTTATAATTAAAACAGGTTCTAATGCTTGTGATTGAAATATTTGTTTTACTTTTGCGCTCAAATTACGAATAAGAATATAAAAATAAGATAGAATACTATGTATTGGACATTGGAATTGGCCTCCAAATTGGAGGATGCTCCTTGGCCCGCGTCCAAGGACGAATTGATTGACTACGCCGTGCGCTCAGGTGCACCACTTGAAGTGATAGAGAACTTGCAGGAGATCGAGGACGAAGGCGATGTGTACGAATCCATCGAAGAAATCTGGCCCGATTACCCCAGCAAGGAGGACTTCTTCTTCAACGAGGATGAGTATTAAACCCAAATCGCCTTACACCATAGAAATAGATAAGATTATCGAAATCTAATAATGAACGATTTGGCTTAAAAAGGTTCTTAATAACAGAGGATGTGTCATTTAAGGCGCATCCTCTGTTGTTTTTATTTAAAAATAATCATTTTTTTCATTTTTTTCTTTGCTGATAAAAAACTTCTATGTACTTTTGCCATCTATTAGCTTGGATACCTATATTGTTTTGTATCAAAGGCGAAAAGAGAGATGTGTATATAGTATAAAAGGATGCACGAACAGAAAACAAAATTTTAATGACTAATATTTAAATTTATGATGAAGAAAATCTTTACTAAAGGTTTCATAGCGGTAGCGATGGTTGCCGTTGTGGGATTTGTTTCATCTTGTAAGGATTACAACGATGAAATTATGGCCGAGTATCGCGGTCAGGATGCTGAGTTGAAATTGACCGACGCAGATTTGCAGAATCAAATTAACAAGCATGTAAAAGACATGCTTGATAGTTTGAAAAATGTGGAAGAAAGACGCGGAGCGTTGGAGGACTCTTTGGAGAAGTATATTCTGAAAGCAGAGGAGATATACGCCACACAGGATGAGTTGGGTGATAGTATTTCGGATGTAAGAAAAGATTTGAAAGACAGCATCAACAATGCGATTCTTGCTTTGGCTGACGTTTATGTGAAACAGTCTGACTACAACGCAAAAGTTAAAGAATTGATGGCGGCTGATTCCCTTTTAAAAGAGACTATTGCTGGTTTGCAAAAGAAAGATTCTTTGTTGGATGGAAACATCGCTGATTTGCAGAAAAAAGATACTTTGTTGAACGAGCGCATCGATTCAATCATTAAGACATTTGCGACTATCGATAGTTTGAATGTTGTAAAGTCGGATGTTACAGATTTGTTGTCTAAGGCAGCTGACCTCCAAAGACAGGCAAATTTGAACTCTGCAGAGATTGAGACAATCAAGGATATTATCGCAAATATCAAACAGTGCACAGATTGTGACAGTTTGGCTGCCATCACTGCTGCATTGGAGGCAAAGGTAGACACATTGGCTGGTATTGAGTATACCAAGAATTTGGCTGATGCAGCTTATGAAAGAGCTGCAAAACATGCCGATGATGCGCTGAATGCTGCATTGGAGAACTATGTGAAGCCTAACATTGACAATATCATAGATATTATTACTGACTTGGTCGGCTCTGTAGAGGCTAATAAAGACTCAATTGCAGATCTTCGTAGTGATCTGAATGAATTGAATGATCTTATTGTAGAAAATAAGAAGGCTATTGAAGCGCTGAATTCTCGTGTAGACGATTTGGAAGATAAAGTTGACGATTTGAAGGACGGCATGAAGAACCGCATTTCAAGTGTGCTTGTTCAAGGTGCTTATAGCCCCGTGGTTGGCTACTTCAACATTCCTTTCGGTATGAAGTCAAACATCTTGGCTGCTTACAAGGGTAGTGCTCTTAGTAGTGCAATTCAATTCCCCTTCAAGGCTGTTGATGGTTCTGTTGAGGCTTTCACTCAAGATATCGCTTCTAAGTTGAACTCTGAAACTATTGATGAGATTGGTGATGGCTATGCAGGTAAACTCTATTTGACAATCAATCCTGCTGAAGTGGATTTGGATAGTGTTGATTTCGCTTTGGTTAATAGCCAAGACGACCTTGCTCCTGTGAAATTGGATAGCGTAGTCGTTTCTTCTGATGTGTTGAAGTTCGGTTATACTCGTGCCGGTGCTCCTCTCTACGAAGCTACTGCCACTATCACTGACGTGAACGCTGCAAGTCTTGACTTGAATTTGGGTGACTATAAGGATATTTTGAACGATTTGAAGAATCGTAAGATTAACCTTACAGAGATTGCCAATACATTGTATTCATCAGTAAACGAAATTGCCGATGCCAATGCTGTTCGTGCTTCTTGGACTGACTCTTTGGGTGAGCACACTGTATATTCTGATTTCGCAGTTGCTGCTGTTGCAGTGAAACCGCTTTCTTTCAATACATTTGCTGCAATTGACGATATCGATAAGATTTCTGGACTCGATCGCGTATATAATGCCATTGATAATGCTATTAATCGCATTAATGTTGATATTGAATTTGGACCATTTGATAGTATTAAGGTTACACTTGACAAACTGAATTTGAATGAAGATGCATTCGATATCGTGATTAATGATTCTATTGAGATTAAGGGGCAAACTTATGAAGTTCAAGGCTTGAATGATTTGTATATTGTGGTAGATGGTAATAAACACTATATTCAAATCGATAGTGCTGTGCAAGTTTCTACTAAGGATACAACAATTATCTTTACCTATAATAAGAATTTGGCTCCTGAAATCTTGAATATTGAAAACACTGTTAATGGTCAATTTGATCAACTTCAAAACGTAATCGATCAGGTGAACACTATGTTGGCTCAAATCAACGGAATTGAAACAGAGATTAATCAGTCAATTGCTGATGCAAAAGAGGATATCAAGAACGAAATCCATAAGTATCTTGACAAACTCAACAACAAGTTGTGCAATGTGATTAATTCTGCAAAGGACAAAGTGAATGCTGCTATGTTCGTAAAGGCTACCGACGGATTTGGTGTGTTGAGCCAGTCTAAGAACATGCCTACAGTGATTGAAAATGGTGCCGTATTGGTTCCCACTACTTACACTGCCGAATTGGTAGTTCCTGTTTATAAGAAGTTTGTAGCTATTACTGCTGTTGATGGTTCAACTGATAACTTGGCTGCTGTTAATACTGGTGACTTGAACAAGGTGCTCGATGGTGGTGTACGTGCTGTAGAGTTTAACGGAGAGTCTGGTAAGACTTACGAAGTTACTTACGCAGCTCTTGACTATACAGGTCATGTTTCAACTGCTAAGTATTACGTAACTGTAAAGTGATAGCACAGAAGAGAGATTAATAACACTTAAGGTAGGAGGGGAGCCTACTTCTCTTCCTCCTTATACAAAAGAATAACATTTTAATAAAGAGAATAATATGAATTTCAAGAAAATGATATTTTCAAGTCTTCTTTTGGGTGCTTCTCTTTGCGTAGCTGCACAGGAGCAGAAGACTGAGACTGTTGATGCGTTCAAGCCCCATTGGTATTTGCAGGCACAAGTTGGTGGTCAATATACATTGGGTGAGATTTCTTTCGGCGATTTGATTTCTCCGAATGCACAATTGAGCGCAGGTTATAATTTTAGCTCTATCTTTGGTGTTCGCTTGGGTGTAAACGCATGGCAGAGCAAGGCCGGTTGGGATGGTGCTACTGTGTATAATTGGAAGTGGAACTATGTTGCTCCTAATGCCGACCTCACCGTAAACCTCTCTAATCTTTTGTGTGGCTACAAGGCTGATCGTAAATTCAATGTAAGTTGGTTTGCCGGTTTGGGCGCTAACATCGCTTTCGGTAATGACGAGGCCCAGGATGTAGATGTCGCTCTTGGTGGTTCTGAAGAAAATCGTCAAAATCTTTCAGGATTGTGGGATGGTACAGCCGTTCGTCTCCAAGGTCGTACAGGTTTTATGGCTGACTACAGCATTAACGAACGTTGGATTCTTGGTCTCGAACTTCAAGCCAATGTCCTCAACGATAATTACAATTCAAAGGGGGGTAAAAATGCTGACTGGTTCTTCAACGGATTGGTGGGTGTGAAATACAACTTGGGTAAGACTTCTCAGAAGAAGGAAGTTGCTGTTCCTGCTACTCCCGAGCGTATTATCGAGCGCGTTGTTGAACGTGTTGTTGAAAAGCCCGCTCCCGTACAGCAGGCTGCACAAGTCGTAGAGCCTTTGCGTCGCGATGTATTCTTCACCATCAATAGTACTGCTATCACTGCTGCAGAGATGCAGAAGGTGAAGGACATTGCTGATTACCTCAACAAGTATCCTAACGCTACTGTTGAAATCACTGGTTACGCTGATAAGGGTACAGGTAATGCAACTATCAACAAGAACCTTTCAGCCAAGCGTGCTCAAGCTGTTGTTGATGCTCTTACCAATAACTATGGTGTTGCTGCTTCTCGCATCAAGTCTGACAGCAAGGGTGACACTGAACAGCCCTTCGAAGAGGCAATCCTCAACCGTGTAAGTATCTGTATTGCGAAGTAAAGATCGATTTTTCATAATTCTGTCCAATAGTTGTTGCTTCTTTGCAATGACTATTGGACATTTTTTGTTTTTCAGATGAAAAAAAGCATTCTCGTTGTCCTTGGTTTGCTAATCTCCTATGTTGCTTTTGCCCAACTTAATGGCGATGGCTATTACCGTATTCGTAATCTCGGTTCACAGCGTTATATCATAGTTACAGATAATAAAGGAAGTATTGATATATCTTCTGCTTCTGCAGATTTAGGTGCAGTCAAATTATTGCGTAATTTCTCTAATGCCGTTTCCGATCCTGGTTCTATTTTGTATGTGAACGAAGTAAATGGCCAGTATAGATTCTGTTCTCAAGGGACTGATACACATGAGATCATTGGTTATGACCTGAAATTAAAGAAGACCTCTGATGGATCCTATTTGGCATATCAGGAAGATTTTGTACGCATGTATCTATGTGATGGTGAAACTTGGGATGTTGATGAAGGTATTATGAGTACCAAGAGTACTACCACCACCCATCGCAATTGGGAAATTCTGCCTCTCTCTTCTGCAGGTGACAACTATTTTGGTGTAACTCCCGAGTTCGCCTGTAATGGTAGCTTTTATTCAACTTTTTATGCCTCTTTCCCTTTTACATTTGCCTCTTCGGGAATGTCAGCTTATTATGTGAGTAAGGTGGATAATGGCATAGCGGTACTTGCTGAGGTTGCGAATAATACAGTTCCGGCATCAATGCCTGTGATTATCAAAACAGCTTCAAGTGGGCCTTCCGCCAATAGATTGAATATTGGTGCAAACACTGCAACCAATCCGTCTGATAATAAGTTAGGTGGGGTTTATTTCCATAACACAAGTAAAAAGCACAATAATCTGACGCCTTATGATCCAGAAACCATGCGTGTGTTGGGAATTACTTCTAAAGGTAAGTTAGGTTTTATAAAGGCTTCTATTGATTATTTGCCTGCCAACAAAGCCTATCTGAATGTGCCGGCTGGTTCTCCTGATGAATTGGAGTTGATGACTAAAGAAGAGTATGAAAACCGTAATGTAAATGTTAAGGTTTCGGCTATTGTGGGAGGGACGGTAATTGGTGGAGGTGAATATAAAGTCAATAGTCAAATATCGCTGACGGCTAAACCAAACACAGGTTATCATTTTGTTAAATGGTCTGATGGTTCAACGGCTAATCCTTATAACTTTACAGCGAAAAGTGATGTTTCATTGGAGGCTACTTTTGCCCCAAATAGTTATCAATTGACTTATGTTGTTGATGGTGCCCAGCATTATTCTCAATCGGTGGTTTATGGTACTATCTTGTATGAGATACAAGAGCCAGTCAAAGAGGGACATACCTTCACTGGTTGGATAGGATTGCCTGCTACCATGCCAGCTGGTGATGTGACGGTTACAGGTTCATTTGAGGTGGACACATACGAACTTGTCTATATACTTGATGGTGAGGTATACCAGACAGAGTGGGTTGCTTATGGTTCTTCTTTGGTTGTTGCACCCGACCCGGTTAAGGAGGGGTATACCTTTGGAGGATGGGGTGAAGTTCCTGCCACCATGCCTGCTTCCAAATTAGTGATTGCTGGAGAAATGGTTCCCAATTTGTATCGGGTTTCCTATGTAGTGGATGGCCAAACTTATGCAATAGATTCAGTGGAGTGTGACGCATCGTTTAAAGTTTTGCCTATTCCGGTAAAGGAAGGGTATAATTTTGATGGTTGGCATGGTATCCCATCTGTTATGCCTGCCCACGACATTGTTCTTGATGGTACATTTGTGATTAATAAGGACAATAAGTTCAATCTTATTTATATGTTGGACGGACAGGAATACAAGCGTCAGTTAATCAGCTTTGGAGATGCATTGACTATTGAACCCGATCCTGTCAAGGAGGGATATACCTTCGGTGGTTGGAGTGAATTGCCTGAAACCATGCCTTTGCATGATGTGATTGTTTTGGGACAGTTTACGGTTAACTATTACTTCCTCACTTATATGGTGGATGGTGAGGTGTATGCACAAGAATCTGTAGCATACGGGGCCCCTGTCATATTGAAAGACAATCCTGTCAAAGAAGGCTATATCTTTAGTGGTTGGAGTGAAGCTCCCGAGACTATGCCTGCTACTAATGTGGAGATTGTAGGTTCATTTACCGTAGACGGTATTGAAGAAACGCTTGCTGACCGCTTGGTAGATGTTTATACTTTGCAAGGTATGCGTGTGAAAGCGCAAGTTCCCATGTCTGACCTTCAGCATGAACTTCCTGCTGGTATTTATATTGTGAATGGCCGCAAGTTGATTATCAGGTAAAGTTTATACGCACGAGAAACACGGATTACACAGAATAGGATTGTACTTTAAATTGTACAAACATCTGTGTAATCCGCGTATTTCGTGCTTTAAAGATTTTTAGAACAATCGACGTGCTATACGCACTTCTACAACGGGGAATACTTTGAACTTTTTGGCCAAATCCACATAGTCGCCCACTTTGCCTGGCACATTCTTTACATCCTTGGCCAAGTCAGTGCCGTCGTGTGTCAGGATGGAAGGGGTGCCTCCCCACAGCATTACACCGCAATCGAACGAGATGTAATACTTGCCGTTGGTCTTCATCATAGAATTTCCGTAACCGAAGCCAAGATAGGGACGGAAACGGTTTACCTTCATCTTGGCGCTTACCATGCTGTTCTTGTCGGGCTCCATGCGGTAGTTGCTGCCGTCTTCTTTTTGTCCCATGGTGATACCCATGCGGCCATAATAATTAAGTGAGTTCATCAGGTCATCGGAGACATATAGTCCCATGCTCTCTACTAAAGGCAAGTCCTGTTCATAACATTCCTTTATTTTGTCATACATACTATTGTACATGGTTACGGCAAACAGCGAGGGCATGTCTTCCGTGGTGTTGTATGCCTTTCCGATACTTGACGAACCTACGTAGAAACCTGCAGTCAGGTGCCAGCGCTTGTCCTCCAAGGGGAAGAAGTCAACCAACAATTTGAAGTTATGGAATGTGGGTTCGCCAATCATATCCACATTATCATCTACCGCATGTCCGGTGAACTGTTCCAACATCCCTGACAAACGCTCAAACTTGCTTTGCTGCTCTTCCCGTGTGCCTTCGCCCACTTCGATGGGAAAGTTCATCTTGTATTCAAACTTCGGCATGTAGCTGAAGCCTGCTCTCACTTGCATGAAGTCAGTTACGGGTGAGGCCAAGTCGATACCTACACCGGTGCTTCCCAATGTCAGGGCCACATCCAGTTTATTGAACGGCCCGTTTTTCTTCTCGGGGAATTGGAACTCAAACGAGCTCTTTGTCTGTGCGCACATCATGATGCTACCCATACATAGGGTCAGTAGTGCAGTAAATGTTTTCTACATATTTGTAACAGATTGATTTGTGAGGGCAAAGATAGGGATAAAATCTGAGATAGTTGCAGCAATTTGTTCCCAAAACGTGGATACTGCTTACAAAAAAGTTTACAGCCAGCTGAAAAATAGGAAATGAATGCGATAATTCTCTATTTCACGTCGCGAAATGTCTGTTTCACGACGTGAAATATATATACCAAAGCGTGAAATATGTGTTTCACGACGTGAAACAGAGAAATTGGCTGTATTTTCGGAACTTCTTAGTGTATGTTAACGCTTTTGGTTGACTACTTTTTGTCTTATTTGTATAGCAGGTTGACTCAGTTAAACAATATTTTTAATTCGGGTTGACTTGTTTTTAACTTAGTCATAAATTAGGTTTACCTATTTCCTTTTTGAACAAGC
>JAFWYQ010000072.1 GCA_017517605.1 Bacteroidaceae bacterium | reverse complement strand
TGATAGATGAAGGTAAAATCAAGTTGAATCCTGCCAATATCGAGCGTCTGGCCTTGGTTCTTGGGTGTTTTGTTACCGATGAAGTGGAAGGAGTGGAGTGGGTGAGTGTCATCGACGGACACAAGGAATATCCTGCCCTCAGCGTGGGTGGCCGGATGGTGAACCCCGTCATCCGATTGGCCGCATATATAGAGGAACATAACGGATGCAATCTGAGTAAAGTGTACGAAGAGTTAATGTAAAAGAAATCATGGCATCACCCATACTACAGGTCGAGAATCTGACGAAATCTTTCGGTGATCTCGTACTCTTCCAAGACATATCTTTCGGCTTGGCCGAAGGGCAACGCATTGGACTTATTGCCAAGAATGGAAGCGGAAAGACTACCTTGTTGAATATCCTCTCCGGCAAGGAGGGGTACGACGATGGTGTAATCACCTATCGCCGCGATGTGCGCGTGGGGTATCTCGAGCAATCGCCTGTCTATCCACCTGAGCTGACTGTGTTGGAAGCCTGCTTTTGGCACGCGAGCCCTGTGACTCAGCTTATTAAGGAATACGAGCGTTGCATGGAGACGGAGGGTAATCCTGGCCTTGAAGAACTGCTGGCACGTATGGAGCACGAGAAGGCGTGGGATTACGAACGGAAAATCAAACAAATCCTTTCGCAACTGAAGATACGCGACTTTGACCAACCCGTCGGTCAGCTTTCGGGAGGCCAACTCAAGCGTGTGGCATTGGCCAATGCCCTTATCACCGAGCCGGATTTCCTTATCCTTGACGAGCCGACCAACCACCTCGACCTTGATATGACGGAATGGCTCGAGGAGTACCTTCGTAGAGGTAATCTCACCCTTCTGATGGTGACGCACGACCGCTATTTCCTCGATCGTGTCTGCTCGGAAATCATTGAAATAGACAATCGCCGCATTTATTCCTACAAGGGGAACTATAGCTATTACCTCGAAAAAAGGCAAGAGCGCATTGATGCAACGAATGTAGAAATCACACGGGCCAATAACCTCTATCGCACCGAACTTGATTGGATGCGTCGCCAACCACAAGCACGTGGACACAAGGCCCGCTATCGCGAAGAGGCTTTCTATGAATTGGAGAAAGTGGCCAAGCAACGCATTGAAAACCGCAATGTGAACCTTCAGATGAAGGCATCCTATATCGGTTCGAAAATATTTGAAGCTGACCACCTCTGCAAACGGTGGGGTGACTTGACGATTCTCGATGACTTCAGTTATACATTTGCCCGCTACGAGAAGATGGGTATCGTAGGCAATAATGGCACAGGAAAGAGTACATTCATCAAGATGCTGATGGGTATCGTACCTCCCGATAACGGAACGGTAGATGTCGGAGAAACAGTGCGTTTTGGGTATTATTCTCAAGAAGGACTTCAATTCGATGAACAGATGAAGGTTATTGATGTGGTGCGCGAGATTGCTGAAGTGGTTGAGTTGGGAAACGGACAACGCTTGACGGCTTCGCAATTTCTGCAACACTTTCTCTTTACACCCGAAACCCAGTATAATTATGTTTACAAGTTGAGTGGAGGTGAGCGTCGCCGGCTTTACCTGTGTACTGTGCTGATGCGTAATCCGAACTTCCTTGTATTGGATGAGCCGACGAACGACCTCGATATTGTGACTTTGCAAATTCTCGAAGAATATTTGAGCCATTTCAAGGGGTGTGTCATTGTGGTGAGTCACGACCGCTATTTCATGGACAAGGTGGTGGATCACCTCCTTGTTTTTCAAGGACAAGGCGACATTCGCGATTTCCCTGGTAATTATAGTCGCTACCGCGAGTGGAAGGAGGAGCGCAAACAACTTGAGCACGAAGCCGCTAAAAACAGACAACAAGAGAATACTGTCCGTCAGAAAGCTCCGCAAACAGAACGTAAGCGTATGACTTTCAAAGAGAAACGCGAATACGAACAATTGGAAGTGGAAATTGCCGCCCTTGAAGCCGAAAAGGCAGATATTGAAGCTGCCCTTTGTAGTGGTACATTGAGCGTGGACGAACTGACGGAGAAATCCAAACGCCTTCCTCTACTCACCGAAGAGCTGGATGTGAAAACCATGCGTTGGTTTGAGTTGGGAGAGATAGAAGGGTAGGTGAGAGGTGCGTGTGTAATTTATCAACATTTTATCTCTTTTATTTTGAGATAGTTAGACGGTGTTTTGACAATAATAATGCCCTCTATTGTTGAAAAAATCGACTCATGCTCCTTACCTTTTCCAAAAATAAACCCTTATCTTTGCAACGCATTTCCTAAAAAATAACAAAAATATCATGGCTGAAACCCGAAATACTAAACGTACCACACGCAAGACGAATGTTGCACCCACTACGGGTGAATATGGACATCTGCAACCGCAAGCTATTGAGCTTGAGGAAGCTGTGTTGGGTGCTCTGATGATTGAGAGCGACGCTTATTCACAAGTAAGTGACATCCTTAAGGCTGAATCCTTCTACGAGCATCGTCATCAGTTGCTTTACAAGGCCATCACCTCATTGGCTTTGCAACAAAAGCCGATAGATATCCTCACTGTGACCGAGCAACTTCGCTCTACAGGCGAGTTGGAAGAGGCGGGAGGCCCTTTCTATATTACCCAATTGAGTGGTAAAGTGGCTTCCAGTGCCCATATTGAGTATCATGCACGCATCATTGCCCAGAAGCATTTGGCGCGCGAACTCATTACTTACACCAGTCATATACAAGGTAAGGCCTTTGATGAGACACAAGACGTGGATGATCTGATGCAGGAGGCCGAAGGAAAACTCTTCGAAATCTCGCAACAGAACATGAAAAAGGATTATACGCAGATTGACCCTGTGATTGAGGAGGCGTATGAACTTTTACAGAAAGCCGCCGCGCGTACGGATGGTCTTAGTGGACTTGAAAGTGGTTTCCGTGGATTGGACAAGATGACCAGCGGTTGGCAAAATTCAGACCTTATCATTATTGCAGCTCGTCCGGCTATGGGTAAGACGGCTTTTGTGCTCTCCATGGCCCGTAATATAGCGGTGACGAATCGTGTGCCTGTAGCCATGTTCTCGCTTGAAATGAGCAACGTACAGTTGGTGAATCGTCTGATTGTGAATGTATGCGAAATCCCTGGTGAGAAAATCAAGAGCGGACAACTTGCTCCTTACGAATGGGGACAACTCGATTATCGTCTGAAGGACCTCATGGGAGCACCCCTTTACGTAGATGACACTCCTTCACTTAGTGTTTTCGAACTTCGTACTAAGGCTCGCCGACTGGTGCGCGAACATGGTGTGAAAATCATCATCATCGACTACCTTCAGTTGATGAATGCATCGGGTATGAGCTATGGAAGCCGTCAGGAAGAGGTGTCGACCATCTCCCGTTCGCTCAAGGGATTGGCCAAGGAGTTGAATATCCCTATTATCGCCCTTTCCCAGTTGAATCGTGGTGTAGAGCAACGTGAAGGAAATGAGGGTAAGCGCCCTCAGCTCTCCGACCTCCGTGAATCGGGAGCCATTGAGCAGGATGCCGACATGGTGTGCTTTATCCATCGTCCTGAATACTATAAGATTTATCAAGATGACAAGGGGCGTGACCTCCGTGGTATGGCCGAAATCATTATTGCCAAGCATCGTAACGGTGCCGTTGGTGACGTGCTTCTTCGCTTCCGTGGCGAATTTGCCCGTTTCCAAAATCCTGATGACGAATCTCTTGCTCCGATGCCTGGTGAAGAGCACGTGATAGGCTCGCGTATGAATAATCCAAGTACTGAAATGCCCCTTCCTCCACCACATCCTGCCGATGCAATGCCTTTTGATTCGCCTCCAATAGGAGGGGTGCCGTTTTAATTCGATGCGGTGATTGAGATAAAAAAATATCAGTTGAGAGATTGGAGTCTGTCAACTGATTTTTTTCTTCTATACTTGATATTTTTTTTCGAGTGTCTAAAAAGTTTTTCTCCTACACGTGATAAAAAAACGAATAACCTTGCTTTTGTCGGAAAAACTTTTGTATGTCGGTAAATATTCGTACCTTTGCACGTCTTTTTAAAAAGGAAATAAATAAAATAACATACGCGTATGAATATATCTTATAATTGGCTCAAGGAATATGTGAGCTTCGACATGACTCCCGAAGAGGTTTCGGCTGCGCTGACATCCATTGGTCTCGAGGTGGGTTCAGTGGAAGAGGTGCAGACAATCAAGGGTGGTCTTGAAGGCATTGTGATTGGCGAAGTGCTTACTTGCGAGGAGCATCCCAATAGCGACCACATGCACGTGACTACCGTGAACCTTGGAAGTGGAGAGCCCGTACAGATTGTGTGCGGTGCGCCCAACGTAGCTGCCGGACAAAAGGTGGTGGTAGCTACCCTTGGTACCAAACTCTATGATGGCGATGAGTGCTTTACCATCAAGAAATCGAAACTCCGTGGTGTGGAGTCGAACGGTATGATTTGCGCTGAGGACGAAATCGGCCTTGGTACGAGTCACGATGGTATCATAGTGCTTCCCGCTGAGGCAGTACCTGGTACACCTGCCAGGGATTACTTCGGAATCAAGAGCGACTACGTGATTGAAGTGGACATCACACCCAACCGCGCTGATGCCTGTTCGCACTATGGTGTGGCCCGTGACCTTTATGCTTGGCTTATTCAGCAGGGTAGGGAGACAAGTCTTACCCGTCCCTCATGCGATGACTTTGCCATTGACAATCATGATTTGAATATCGACATCCGTGTAGAAAATACTGAGGCTTGTCCCCGCTATGCAGGTGTAACCGTGAAAGGTGTTACAGTGAAGGAGAGTCCCGAGTGGTTGCAAAACAAGTTGCGCCTTATCGGCCTTCGTCCCATCAACAACATTGTGGATATCACCAACTACATCCTCCATGCTTACGGACAACCCCTCCACACTTTCGATGCTGACAGAATCAAGGGTGGCACCGTGGTGGTGAAGACTATGCCCGAAGGCACTCCGTTCGTCACTTTGGATGAGGTGGAGCGCAAACTTTCTGAACGCGACCTCATGATTTGTAATGCAGAGGATGCTATGTGCATCGGTGGTGTGTTCGGAGGTCTTGAATCAGGTACTACCGAAGAGACTAAGAATGTCTTCCTTGAAAGTGCTTATTTCAATCCCACATGGATACGTAAGAGTGCACGTCGCCACGGCTTGAGTACTGATGCCAGCTTCCGTTTCGAGCGTGGTATCGATCCCAACGGATGTATCTATGCACTTAAGCAAGCAGCTCTCCTCGTGAAGGAGCTGGCCGGAGGAACCATATCAATGGATTTGACCGACGTTTATCCCAATCCCATCAACGATTTCCGCGTAGAGCTTGATTATGCATACGTAAATATGCTTGCAGGAAAGGACATCCCTGCCGAAACAGTGAAGAGCATTGTCACCAGCTTGGAGATGAAGATTACGGGCGAAACAGCTGAGGGTATCACCCTCGAAGTGCCTGCTTATCGTGTGGATGTACAACGTCCGTGCGATGTGGTAGAGGACATCCTCCGCATATATGGATATAACAATGTGGAAATCCCCACAACCCTCAAGTCGAGCCTCACTACCAAGGGGGATGCAGACAAGAGCCACAAACTCCAAAACCTCGTGGCCGAGCAATTGGTGGGATGTGGATTCAACGAAATATTGAACAATTCGCTTACCGCTTCGGCTTACTACGATGAGTTGGAAACATATCCCGCTGCTAACCTAGTGCGCTTGATGAATCCACTGAGCAACGACCTCAACGTGATGCGTCAGACACTTCTCTTTGGAGGACTTGAAAGCATCATGCACAATGCTAACCGTAAGGCTGCCGACCTCAAGTTCTTCGAATTTGGAAATTGCTATACTTACAATGCCGATAAGAAGGACGAAGAAAAAGTACTTGCTCCCTACACAGAGAAGAGCCTCATGGGGCTTTGGGTAACCGGTAAGCGTGTGAACAATTCGTGGGCACATGCCGACGAAGCAGCTTCGGTATTCGAACTGAAGGCTTACGTGCTCAACATCTTCGCACGCCTCGGCTTGAACCTCAGCGCCGTAGTGTTTGGCACACTCGCCAATGACGTATTTGCTAACGCTATTACTATTCATACCCGTGGAGGCAAACTGCTTGCTACCATCGGTATCATCACCAAGAAACTCCAGCGTAAGTTCGATATCGACAACGAAGTATATTATGCCGAACTCAACTGGAAGGAATTGATGAAGGCCATTAAGAATCAGAAGGTAAGCTACAAGGAACTTAGCAAATATCCTGCCGTGAAACGTGATTTGGCTCTGCTTATAGACAAGGCAGTTCAGTTTGCTGACATTGAAAAGATTGCCTACGAGTCAGAGAAGAAGCTCCTCAAGGAAGTTGCCCTCTTCGACGTGTATGAAGGCAAGAACCTCGAAGCCGGAAAGAAGAGCTATGCCGTAAGTTTCCTTCTCCAAGACGAAAATGCAACAATGAGCGACAAGCAGATTGACAAGATTATGAGTAAAATCATCGCTAACTTGGAAAACAAGTTGCAGGCAAAATTAAGATAAATCATAAATCAAAAATCATAAATCAATAATCAAAACATGGGAAGAGCATTTGAATATAGAAAAGCTGCCAAAATGAAGAGATGGGGGCATATGGCCAAGACATTTACCCGCCTGGGTAAGCAAATTGCCATTGCTGTAAAAGCCGGAGGACCCGAACCTGACACCAACCCCACATTGCGTTCAATCATCGCCACTTGTAAGCGCGAAAACATGCCGAAGGACAACATTGAGCGTGCCATCAAGAATGCGATGGGTAAGGACCAGAGCGATTACAAGAGCATGACATACGAAGGATATGGCCCTCATGGAGTAGCGGTATTCGTAGATACACTTACTGACAACACCACCCGTACCGTAGCCGATGTACGCTCTGTGTTCAATAAGTTCGGTGGAAACCTTGGTACTACCGGTTCACTCGCATTCCTCTTCGACCACAAGTGTGTATTCACTTTCAAGAAGAAGGATGGTATGGACATGGAAGAGTTCATCCTTGAAATGATTGACTTCGACGTAGAGGAAGATTACGAAGAGGATGATGAAGAAGGTACAATCACCATCTATGGTGCGCCCACCAGCTTCTCTGCCATTCAGAAACACCTTGAAGAAGGAGGATTTGAAGACGTGGGTGGTGAGTTTACCTACATCCCCAATGACCAAAAGGATGTTACCGAAGAGCAGCGTGCTACCATCGACAAAATGGTTGAACGTCTCGAAGAGTTCGATGACGTACAGACGGTGTATACCAACATGAAACCTGAAGAAGAGTAATATTTATTTTAGGCACGGATTTCATAGATAACATGGTTTCTTTGTAATAATAAGCCATGTTTTCTATGTTGCCCGTGCCTAAAAAAATAGGTATGTTAATGAAAATTTCATATAAAACTCAAGGAACCTGCTCCACACACATCAATGTAGAAGTAGAGGATGGTATTGTACATCACGTGCAATTCTATGGAGGATGTAATGGCAATTTGCAAGGATTGTCCCGTCTTCTTATTGGTATGAGGGTAGAGGATGTTATCGCTCGTCTCGAAGGTATTCAATGTAATCATCGTCCAACATCGTGCCCAGATCAATTGTGTCAAGCGTTGAGGAGTATAGAAGTGAGTTGAGGTAATATGAAGAAACTGACACTCATTATATTCACATTTGTACTGATGTTTACTTCGTCCTGCCATAAGGAGACGAAGATTGAGCGATATGCACGCGAAGCACGCGAAACAACCGCTCAATGTCCTATGGCTATTGATGTTAACACGGTGATGGATAGTATGACTTATTCTGTTGATTCTCATCGCTTTACTTATTATTATAAGGTGCAAGGGGTGTCTGACTCTATTCTTATTGTAAACAAAGAGATTTATCGTCGGCAGATTCTTGATCGTCTCTTAAATTCCCCTGAAATGCTCCCTTACATAAAGGACAAAGTTTCTTTCCGATACATCTATCGCATGGATTCCGCTTTCAATGCTGAACCAGTGATGGATTTTTTGTATGATTCCCTATTATAAATTCTGATTTAATGGATAGAATAACTTCTTCTGATCTCAACGCTCGTGTGGTACGTGCTGTTGAACTCTTCAAATCTGGTTTCAATTGCTCTCAATCAGTTGTAGCTGCTTTTGCTGATTTATATGGTTATACAGAAGAGCAAGCCTTGCGCATGTCTGCTTCTTTTGGGGGTGGGATAGGGCGTATGCGTCAAACATGTGGAGCAGCCTGTGGATTATTTCTCGTTGCAGGTCTCAAGACTGGAAGTACCAATCCTAACGATCGTGAAGGAAAAGCTGCAAATTATGCTCTTGTGCAAGAATTGGCTGAACGCTTCAAACAAGTTAATGGTGCGCTTATATGTGCAGAACTCCTTGGTTTAAAAAAAACGGATGAAACGCCGCCCATTCCTGAAATACGTACCAATCAGTACTATGCTAAACGCCCTTGTTCGCAAATTGTTGAACAAGCTGCACGTATATGGGTTGATTATCTTAAAAAGGAGGGAAAAATAGCGTAAAAAACAATATTTTGTTTCCTTTTTTGATTTTTTACTTAAAAAAGTATGTTATATAACATGTTTTTTGTACCTTTGCACCGTTAAACTCAGTATATGAGATAAAATAACTAACAAACTTTAAAAATTAAAAAGTAATTATGTTGCAAGAAAAAGCAGGTGAAGTAGCAGGAAAAATTTGGAATGCACTGAACGAAACTGAGGGCCTTACTCAGAAGCAAATCAAGAAGGCGACTAAGTTGGTAGACAAGGATTTCTTCCTTGGTTTGGGATGGTTGCTTCGTGAGGATAAGGTTTTCACTTCAGAAGTAGAAAACGAATTGTTCGTAGTGCTGAAGTAAGAATAGACAAAAAATCGAGAGTAAAGAGTGAAGAATCTGATTGAAGGTTTTTCACTCTTTTTTATTTTATATTATTGTATCCGCTAAAACTTTAACGGTTCATTTTGAATCTAAACTCATGCTGTAGTTGCCGTTAAGAAGCTGAAAACAAGTGTCTTATATTATATTGTAGTTAAAATTTCTAATTGCGATTATGTTTAATAAATAAATGGTTACTCAACAAATACAGTTTATCTCCTACTTTATTTGGGTGTAGTAAGTGTAATTGTATTATGTAGTGTAAGTGTTGTAATTATATTATGTAGTGTAGTTGTATTATAATAAGAGAGAGGATTGTCATTTTAGACATCCTCTCTCTTATTTTATTTTGAACAATTTATTTTGTTTAGTTGTTCATCAACTTTTCAATTTCTTCGAGTTCTTTACCCATGTTAAGCATGTAATAGATGCTGTAGAGACCGTTGAGCCACATTTGTTGTTCGTCGGGCTTCAATTCGCGAACTTTTTGGTAGTGAGGCATTGCTTCGCGATAATAACCTTTGATTACTTCCAAATCTTTCTTGTATTGCTTAGAGCGGACATCAGTTGAGGCTTTGTCCTGATAGTCGCGTGCCAAGGTACAGTATACCAATCCAAGGTTTGAATGAGCCTCTGCATAGTCGGGTTTGATGGCGATAGCTGCTTTGTATGCAGTGATGGCATCGTCATATTCTTTCAGATTTTGGCAGAGATAACCTTTTACGTATTGCATGAAGGAGTCGTTAGGATCTCTGACAACCATATCGTTAGCAAACTTCAAGGCTTCGTCAAATTTATTTGTTGTGTTGTAGTAATCCAACAAGTTTCCTACGAAGTAGTTATGATCAGGATATCTTTTTACACCTTCCTGGAGTTCGGCAATCCATTTGACGGTATCTCCCATTTCTCTGTATGCAGAGGCTGTAAATTCGTAGCCATATTGAGCAAATTTAGCATCGTTCTTTATCGTAGGAGTATATTTCAATACACTTTCATAGTCCTTTAATTGCATAGATGCCAAGCTGGCATAATAGGCAATCTGTGTGATAAGTGTATCGTTTACAATGGCTGAGTCGCCTGCAAGCATCGGATTATTGGCCGAATTGATATAGAGTGAGAAGTATTTCAAGGCTTTTTCGTTGTCCTTGTCATCGTTGTAGTACTTCACACCGGCATTGATGAGCCATCCACGATTGCCCAACAAGAAGGTCTTGTTGTCATTGTGATATTTTACCTTTACAGGACGTCCCTTCTTGTCGACAGCGGTCTTTTCCACTTCGTCGCACTTGAAGAAGTTGGTATATACATCGTAAAGGCTGCTATACATTTTGTCATAGTCAGGATTCTGTTTCAAGTAAAGTTTTTGGTATTCGGCATCAAAGTGTTTGCGCTTGATGCTTCCGGCTACATTCCAGATGTCAGGTTGTGCAGTGATTTCGGGGTATTTCATTGCTCCGTCCACTAAAGCCTGTGCTTTATTGATGTCTCCTGTTGCCAAAGCGAGTTCCTTTTGTGCTGCTTTTACGTCTTTCTCTGCTTTTTTCACTTCCTTGGCGTATGCCTTAGGATCAGCTTGTGCAAGAGCTACCATGCATGAGAGCATCAGCATGGAGATTGAAAACAATACTTTTTTCATAATTTGTTTATTTTTAGTTATACATTATTGATTTATTCTTTGCTTCAATTGTTCATTTCGGGTGTCTGATTTTCCTCATTTTGTATATTTTCGGTGGAATCGATACCCTCCTCCTCTGTTTCGGTGGCCACCTTGCAGACGCTACCAATCTGGTCGCCACGTTTCTTGAGGTCGATGAGACGGACACCTTGTGTGGCACGTCCCATGACGCGTACGTCGGCTACCTTCAGGCGGATGGTGATACCTGACTTGTTGATAATCATCAGGTCGTTTTCATCCGTTACGGTCTTGATAGCTACCAGTTTACCAGTCTTCTCGGTGATATTCAGAGTCTTGACACCCTTGGCGCCGCGATTGGTCTTACGGTAGTCTTCGATGTCGCTACGTTTGCCATATCCCTGCTCTGAAACAACCATGATAGTCTCTTTTTCGGGATCTTTCACGCAAATCATTCCGATAACTTCGTCCTGTCCATCTTCGTCGAGTTGCATACCACGTACACCGGTAGATACACGTCCCATGGGGCGCACGGCTGTTTCGTTGAAGCGGATGGCGCGTCCGTTGCGGTTTGCCATGATGATTTCGTTTGAGCCGTTGGTCATGCGCACTTCGATTACGCGGTCGTCATCGCGGATGAGGATGGCGTTCACACCATTGGCACGTGGTCGGCTGTATGCTTCCAACGAGGTCTTCTTGATGATACCGTTCTTGGTACAGAATACGAGGTAGTGGCTGTTGATGAACTCTTTGTCGTTGAAGTTCTTGATGCGCACGAATGCATTTACTGCATCATCTGAGTCGATGTTGAGCAGATTCTGTATGGCGCGTCCCTTGGAGTTCTTGGCACCTTCGGGGATTTCATAAACTTTCAGCCAATAGCAACGTCCCTTCTGTGTGAAGAAGAGCATGGTGTTGTGCATGGTAGCCGGGTAGATGTATTCGACGAAGTCTTCGTCGCGTGTCTGTGTACCCTTTGACCCTACTCCACCACGGTTTTGTGCGTGGAATTCGCTCAACGGTGTGCGTTTGATGTAACCCATGTGGCTGATGGTGATGATCATCTCGTCGTCGGCATAGAAGTCTTCGGGGTTGAACTCTTCTGACGAGTAAACGATTTCTGAGCGACGCTCGTCACCATATTTTTCCTTCACTTCGATGAGTTCATCCTTCATCACCTTGCGGCACAGTTCGTCGTTGGCAAGGATTTCTTCGTAATAGGCGATTTGCTTCATCACCTCTTCATATTCAGCATGCAATTGGTCTTGCATGAGTCCTGTGAGCTGGCGCAGACGCATTTCTACGATAGCGCGGCTCTGAATTTCGCTGAGGTTGAATCGTTCCATCAAGCCTGTGATGGCTTCGGCCGGAGTTTTGGCGGCACGGATGATGGCGATTACTTCGTTGATGTTGTCGCTGGCAATGATGAGACCTTCGAGGATGTGTGCACGTTCCTTGGCCTTGCGCAGGTCGAATTGTGTGCGACGCACCACCACTTCGTGACGATGCTCTACAAAGTAGCGGATGAGGTCTTTCAGGTTCAATGTCTTGGGACGCTGTTGTCCTGTGCTTCCCACCAAGGCCACGTTGTTTACGCCGAAGCTGGTCTGCAGGGCGGTCATCTTGAACAACTTGTTCAGCACTACGCTGGCATTGGCGTCGCGTTTCACGTCGATGACGATGCGCATACCTTCGCGGTCGGATTCATCGTTGGCATTGCTGATGCCTTCGATTTTCTTCTCGTTCACCAGGTCGGCGATACTCTTGATGAGTTCGGCCTTGTTCACGCCGTAAGGGATTTCGCTCACAACAATCTTGTCGTGGTTCTGTCCGGTTTCAATCTCCGCTTTGGCTCGCATGATGACGCGTCCACGTCCGGTTTCGTAGGCTTCGCGTACGCCGGCCATACCATATATATATCCTCCTGTGGGGAAGTCGGGGGCCTTCACGTATTGCATCAGCTCGTCGATGGTGATGTCGTTGTTGTCGATGTAGGCCACGCAGGCGTCAATCACCTCACCCAAGTTGTGGGGCGGCATGTTGGTGGCCATACCTACGGCGATACCAGAAGCTCCGTTTACCAACAGGTTTGGTATGCGTGTGGGCATTACGGTGGGTTCCTGAAGCGAGTCGTCGAAGTTGTTGGTGAAATCTACGGTCTCCTTATAGAGGTCCTGCATCATCTCCTCGCCTATCTTCTGGAGGCGTGCTTCGGTGTAACGCATGGCAGCAGCAGAGTCGCCGTCCACTGAACCGAAGTTTCCTTGTCCGTCCACGAGTGGATAACGCATGGCCCAATCCTGTGCCATACGCACGAGGGCACCATATACTGAAGAGTCGCCGTGGGGGTGATACTTACCGAGTACGTCACCGACGGTACGGGCCGACTTCTTGAAGGGTTTGTCCGATGTGTTGCCCAGTTCCATCATGCCGTAGAGGATACGGCGGTGTACGGGCTTCAATCCGTCTCTGACATCAGGGAGTGCGCGTGCTACAATCACCGACATTGAATAGTCGATGTAGCTTGATTTCATCTCCTCCTCGATGTTAATCTTTATAATTCTGTCTTGTTCAAGCATTTAGTTTAAATCTTTTTGTTCTTTTCTCTCTTGATTTTCAAAAACCATGCTAAATTACTACAATTTTGGCAAATGGGAAAGTTTTTTTGCGAAAAACTCGTCTTTTGTTACCTTTTTTAAGGTATTGGAGTGGATTTTCACGGAAGTCCCCTTCCTTTTCCTTGTCTTACAGGATTTACGACATGTTGGGTTGCCTTCCTTTCCGTTGCCTTGAAAAGCCTGTTTTGAATGCTTCAAAGATAGGAATCAAGCGTGTCAAAGTGCTTGATTTTATACCCGTCTCACCCTTGTGATACGTGTGTGTCACCTTTGTGATACGCTTGTTTCACAAAGGTGAGACGAGTGTATCACAAGGGTGAGACGGGTGCAGAATTTAGGAGTTTGTCGTATTCTTCATGCTTATGTTGTGTGTAAAAGTATGCCAAAAATGCAGACCCTTTCTGTTGTCGTTTGGTTTGGCACATGTTTTGTGAATAATTAAGGGTTGAACGATTGACGAGGTTCATTTATTATGCGTATCTTTGCAATCGGATAAAAAATAAAAGAGAAGGAACAGAGAATATGAATCACCAATTTTCACAAAAAGTGTCTGAGGTTCTGTCGTATAGCCGCGAGGAGGCCGTTCGTCTGGGCAATGGGTATATAGGTGCCGGCCATTTGTTGCTGGGCCTTATCCGTAGTGGCGAAGGGCGTGCCATCGAGGTGTTGAACAACTTGTCTGTTGACTTGCGAGAGGTCAAAAGCCAGTTGGATAGCGATTTGCGGGCATCGGCAGGACGTCAGGAGGATGGAATCGCCTTTTTTTCGCGTATTGACAGCCTTTCGTTGAACGAAGAGGCCAGTCGATTGTTGAAACTGAGTGCGTTGGAGGCTCGTGTCCAGCGAAAGGCTGAGGTGGACACTGAGCATGTGTTGTTGGCAATACTTAAAGAAGGAAACAATATGGCTGCTAAAATATTGAAAGATAACAGAGTGAATTATCAATTGGCCTATAACCAACTGACAGGCCAAAGGCCCGGTATGGGCTTTGGCCTTGATGATGAGGATGATGACGACGGTATCGGTTATGCTGACCAACCCTCTTCCCCATCAGGAGACCACCGTCAGGGGCATTCGGCTACAGCGACTCAGCAACCCAAGAGTGCGCACGATACGCCCGTCATCGACAGCTTCGGCATCGACATGACTCGTGCCGCAGCTGAAGGCAAGCTCGACCCTGTGATTGGTCGTGAAAAAGAAATCGAGCGTCTGGCGCAAATTCTTAGCCGGCGCAAGAAGAACAATCCCGTGCTGATAGGTGAACCGGGCGTGGGAAAATCGGCCATTGTCGAGGGCTTGGCCTTGCGCATAGTGCAGCGCAAAGTGTCGCGCCTCCTGTTCGACAAGCGTGTGGTAGCGTTGGATATGACCTCCGTAGTGGCAGGTACTAAATACCGCGGTCAGTTCGAGGAACGTATCCGTGCCATCCTCAGCGAGTTGCAGAAGAATCCCGATGTCATTCTCTTCATCGATGAGATACACACCATCGTAGGTGCAGGCTCCGCTCCCGGCTCGATGGATGCGGCCAATATGCTGAAGCCCGCCCTGGCACGTGGCGAGATACAGTGCATCGGTGCCACCACGTTGGACGAATACCGCAAGAGCATCGAGAAGGACGGTGCTTTGGAGCGCCGTTTCCAGAAGGTCATCGTTGAACCTTCCACCCCCGAAGAGACATTGCAGATTCTGCAAAACATCAAAGACCGCTACGAAGAGCACCACAATGTGCACTATACTCCCGAGGCTGTCAGTGCGTGTGTCAAATTGGCAGAGCGTTATTTGACAGACCGTAGTTTCCCCGACAAGGCCATCGACGTGATGGACGAAGCCGGCTCGCGTGTACACCTTATCAATATAAGTGTACCTAAAGAAATTGAGGAGCAGGAAAAGTTGGTGGAGGAACTGAAGGAGCAGAAGAACTTGGCCGTGAAGCAACAGAATTACGAGCTTGCGGCAAGTTTCCGCGACAAGGTGCGCCGCATGGAAGAACAACTTGAGGTGCAGAAGCGCGAATTGGAAAAGCAGCAGAAGGAAACTCCTCAAGTTGTTGATGAAGAGGATATTGCAGGTGTCGTTTCCATGATGTCTGGTATACCCGTGCAACGCATGGCACAAGCCGAAGGAGCCAAGCTGAAGGGCATGAAGGAAGGATTGATGTCAAAAGTGATTGCCCAGGATGCTGCCGTAGAGAAACTTGTGAAGGCCATTCTTCGAAGCCGTGTGGGATTGAAGGATCCTAACCGACCCATCGGTACATTCATGTTCTTAGGCCCAACGGGTGTAGGAAAAACTTTGTTGGTGAAGGAGTTGGCACAATATATGTTCGGCTCTCCCGATGCCCTTATCCGTGTGGATATGAGCGAATATATGGAGAAACATGCCGTCAGTCGTCTGGTAGGTGCTCCTCCGGGATACGTTGGCTACGAAGAGGGAGGGCAATTGACAGAAAAGGTTCGTCGCAAGCCCTACTCTATCGTCCTTTTTGATGAGATAGAGAAGGCTCATAGCGAGGTATTCAACATGCTTCTGCAAGTGATGGACGAAGGCCGCTTGACTGATAGCTATGGCCGCACGGTAGATTTCAAGAATACCATTATCATCATGACCTCCAATGTCGGTACGCGCCAACTCAAGGATTTCGGTAAGGGCGTGGGTTTCACTGCCCATATCCGTGACGACAAAGAGGTGTCGCGCAGCGTTATACAGAAAGCATTGAACAAGCATTTCTCGCCCGAGTTCCTCAACCGTGTGGATGAAATCATCACCTTTGACCAGTTGGACAAACCGGCTATTCGCCGTATCGTGGATATTGAACTTCAAGCCCTCTATCGCCGTGTGGAGACATTGGGATACCATCTTACGCTCACAGATGCCGCCCGTGACCTCTTGGCCGACAAGGGATACGATGTACAGTTTGGTGCCCGTCCGTTGAAGCGTGCCGTACAGACATACGTCGAAGACCTTCTCTCCGAACTGCTCGTGGATGACACCGTTGCCCTTGGGGCCGACATTTGCATCGACCGCCATCCGGAGAAGGAGGAGTTGGTGGTAGTTCCCAATAATAATGATTAGTCCCAATTAGTCTAATTGACCCAATAAGACCAATAATAAAAACAATAAATAATAGCAAACAATCATGCAGAAAGGTAACATCGGGGTTACGACCGAGAACATCTTCCCCGTCATCAAAAAGTTCTTGTACAGTGATCATGAAATATTCCTCCGCGAATTGGTTTCCAATGCCGTGGATGCTACTCAGAAGTTGAAGACATACGCCTCTAAGGGGGACTTCAAAGGTGATTTGGGCGACCTTACCGTGCACGTATCTCTCGACAAAGAGGCAAAGACTCTCACTATCAGCGACCATGGTATTGGTATGACTGCAGAGGAAATAGATAAATACATCAATCAAATAGCCTTCTCAGGCGCCAACGACTTCCTCGATAAGTATAAGGACGACGCCAACGCTATCATCGGACATTTCGGTCTTGGCTTCTATTCTGCCTTCATGGTAGCGGGCAAGGTCGACATCATCACCCGCTCATACCAGGAAGGTGCACAAGCCGTGAAGTGGACTTGTGACGGAAGCCCAGAGTTTACCCTCGAGGAGGCCGAACGTGCCGAGCGTGGTACAGACATCGTGCTCCACATCGAGGACGAGGATAGCAAGGAGTTCTTGGAAGAGAGCCGTATCTCTACTTTGTTGAACAAGTATTGTCGTTTTCTCCCTATCCCTGTAGCTTTTGGTAAGAAAAAGGAGTGGAAAGAGGGAAAACAGGTTGATACCGAAGAAGATAATGTAATCAATGACATCGCTCCCTTGTGGATGAAGAAACCTCAAGATTTGAAGGACGAGGATTATAAGAAGTTCTACCGCGACCTCTATCCCATGAGCGACGAACCTCTTTTTTGGATTCACCTCAACGTGGATTATCCCTTCAACCTCACGGGTGTACTTTACTTCCCTAAAATCAAAAGCAACCTCGACTTGCAGAAGAACAAGATACAGCTCTATTGCAATCAGGTTTATGTGACAGATTCTGTAGAAGGTATTGTGCCCGATTTCCTCACCCTGTTGCACGGTGTTATCGACTCACCGGATATTCCGCTGAATGTGTCGCGCTCATACTTGCAGAGCGATAGCAATGTGAAGAAGATTTCTACCTATATATCCAAGAAAGTGTCTGACCGTCTGCAATCCATCTTCAAGAATGACCGTAAGGAGTTTGAACAGAAATGGGACGACCTGAAACTCTTCATTCATTACGGCTTGCTTACTCAAGAGGATTTCTATGACAAGGCCAACAAATACACCCTATTCAAGGATACCGATGGCAAGTACTATACGTACGAAGAGTACCAAACCCTTATCAAGGATAATCAGACAGACAAAGAAGGAAATCTTATCTACCTTTATGCCAACAACAAAGAGGAGCAGTACAGCTATATTGAAGCTGCTTCAGCAAAGGGTTACAATGTGTTGTTGATGGACGGCCAGTTGGATACAGCCTTGGTAGGAATGTTGGAGCATAAGTTCGAAAAGGCTCGCTTCACTCGTGTGGACAGTGACGTGGTGGATCGCTTGATTGCCAAGGAAGATGCTAAGGATGCTGACATTGAAGCTGGAAAGAGCGAAATTCTCTCATCAGTATTCCGTAGCCAATTACCGCAGATAAACAAGGTGGAGTTTCATGTTGAGGCACATTCATTGGGTGAAAATGCCAGTCCTATCCTTATTACACAAGGCGAATATATGCGCCGTATGAAGGAGATGGCCAATCTGCAACCGGGTATGGCCTTCTATGGCGAAATGCCCGACATGTTCAACCTTGTGCTCAACGTTGACCACAAATTGATTAAGAGTGTAATAGCTGATACTGACAAAGAATGTGAAGCCGAACTTTCGCCCATCGAAGCCGAATTGCGTGGTTTGAATGCCCGCCAAGCTGTTATCGAACAGGCTCAGAAGGACAAGAAAGCTGATGAAATCTCCGAAGAAGAAAAGAACGACCTTGCTGACGTAGAGAAGAGAATTGCTGATGAAAAGAGCAAAAAAGAGGCTGTTCTTGGCAAATATGCTGCAGGAAACAAGGTGGTGCACCAGCTCATCGACTTGGCTCTGCTTCAAAATGGAATGCTTAAGGGCGAAGCACTCAATAATTTTGTGAAGCGTAGCATTGAATTGATCTAATAGTTTATTGAAGGCACGGGTTACATGGAATGAAAGCAAATGACCATGTAATGCGTGCCTAAAAAATAGTAAAGCATAATCTTCCAAGTATCAATAACTTGAGGATATGTGCGAAAAAAACATTAAAAAAAGTGCTTGAAAAGTTTGGCAGGTATAGGAAAAAGCTGTACCTTTGCACTCGTTAAACAAACAAGGTCGCGTAGCTCAACTGAATAGAGTAGCTGACTACGGATCAGCCGGTTACAGGTTTGAATCCTGTCGCGATCACGATACTTCATAAATATTTGTTTGACAATTGGCTCCGTAGCTCAACTGAATAGAGCATCTGACTACGGATCAGAAGGTTACAGGTTTGAATCCTGTCGGAGTCACAAGGAATACTCTCGCTGTGAAGCGAGGGTATTC
>JAFWYQ010000071.1 GCA_017517605.1 Bacteroidaceae bacterium | reverse complement strand
GGGTGTGTCGGGCACGATGTCATCGTTGTTGCAGGAGGCAAACAGCGCTGCAACTGCCGATGTAATTATGAATGTTCTGAATAATTGTTTCATAATGATAAATCTTTTAGTTACCGAATTCAGAATCGTCGCTATCATTTCCATAGCCACTAATAGCGAATCCCTTTTCCACATGCACTTCGATGACCTCCACCCGGGGAGGGTCATATTGTTTCATTGTCTTTTTCTCTTCGTTCATATTCTTATTGGGTTTAGATTTTTTGTTAAGGAGTTAAAAAGGAGTTATAGGAGTTAAAGGGAGATATCGCTTCGCTCCCTTTATCTCCATATTATCTCCCTTTATCTCCTACTATAATGCACGAAGCCCGACGCACAAAACTGTCTATCAGTTCTGTCCGGCGGGCTTCGTGGTCCGTTGGCGGGCTGTTATGTCTTTTCGGTACGTTCATCGTACTGTTTATGTTTTGTTGTTCACACTTGTTGTTGTTGTAACGCGCTATGCCATCATCTAGATTGCAAATATAATCATAAGTTAAAGAAACTACCCTCCCCAATTGCAAAAAGATGTTAACGATACATCTTTTAACTAAAAGGCCCCTCCAACTCCCCCGACAGGAGCCCCAAAATAAGAGGTTCCAAGTTCAAGATTTAAGGTTCAAAGCCATAACCATTGCCATCAGTCTTTGTTTCAGGTTCATGCAGTCTCTGTCATGCTGACGAAGGAAGCATCTGTGAACGTGTGCTTGACAATTGTTTTGCTGACGTTTACAGATCCTTCGACTCCGTAAACTCCGCTCAGGATGACAGAGACGGCATGAACCTTGAAACTTGAACCTTGAACTTGGAACCTAGGGTGTCCAATTTGCTGTACCCACTTTTGGGTTCTTTCTCATGCTGTCTCTGTCATGCTGAGCGAAGTCGAAGCATCTAGCCACAAAACAATTATTAAAATGTTTCGCCTGCTAGATCCTTCGACTCCGTAAACTCCGCTCAGGATGACAGAGACGGCATGAACCTTGAAACTTGAACTTTGAACTTGGAACCTTGAACTTTTTTTACACCCACTGGTAACAAATCCTACTTTTCTATTTCGCCGCTATTTCATCAGAGGGGAAAGGTTTGTAACGGGGTGGTTTTTGCATAAATATACAGTTAATGAGAGCGAAAAAATGCTGATGGGGTGCGTAATTGCAGGTGGCAATAAGGTTTAAGTCTGGTCAGATAACTCTTAAGCGTTAGTGACTTTTCTCTTAAGCGTTATTTATTGGAGCAGAAGAGATTTTTTGGTAACGCTTAAGAGATAGTTCCATAACGCTTAAGAGAAAAGCTGTAAGTGCGTTGTTTCAGGTGACTCACACCATACGATGGTTGTGCGAGGGGGATGTGTATGTATGCTCATGTTTTGCCGGAAATACATAATTATGCAATTCTACTGCATAAATATGCAAAACTGACCGCGCGAGAATCGCGTATATGGGCACGGCTTTTCTTTCGGGCGGAAATAGGGGAGAATTTTAAGTAGGCAATAAGTTGTTGAATCTCAATACAAAACAAAAAGGTGTCACCTTTGAGTCAAGGTCGCTTTATCTCGAAGAGGAGGGAAGAACGAAGGTGGGGTTTTTCGATTTCTTGACAAGGAAAAAGAAAAATTGTTGACAGAACTGATTTGGATTTACGGTTCATGCTGTCTCTGTCATCCTGAACGGAGTTTACGGAGTGAAGGATCTGTAAACGTCCACATAAATTGCTTCTGCTTACGTTCACAGATTCTTCGTCCTATCGTCCTCAGAGTGACAGAGACAGCATAAGCCTTTGAACCTTTAAACCTTAACCTTTGAACTTTAAACTTTAAACTTTAAACCTTGAACTTTGCACCTTGCACCTTGCACCTCTTCCGTGCTATAAGGTAATAGACGATTGCCTGTATCCATAGGGCGAGGTACTCCACCCACACGTCGGAGAGCGATGCGCCAAGGGAGTTGATGCGTACGAAACCATTGATGCCGAAGGTGGAGGGGAAGAGCCACGACACCACCCGCCACACTGTGGGTACGCTACTGCCGGGCCACGAGATGCCCGAGAGGAACAGCAATGGCACGGAGGTGAAGACAACCATCAGCATCACTGCCTCGCGGTTGGGCACCAGGGTGCTGACACTCATTGCCATGAAGATGCAGGCCAACAGGTAGGGGAGCATAAAGGCAAGGAGCGTCCACCCGTCGGCCAATTGGGGCAGATGAAACAGGTGGGGCACCACCATGAGCATATAGGCCGTGGTGAGGCTTGCAATGAGCAGATAGGCGAGGGCTTGGCCGTGTAGGTTAGCTACGGGTGATGAGCTACGGGTGACGGATGGATTGTGCGGCGATGGTGCCTTATGCCGGGAGGTCTTTACGGATGGCATGTCCCAGCCTTGTGCCTCTTCGCCTTTTGATAATGGTTCCTTATAGGCCGTGTTGTCTGTGCCTGAAATTTGTCGCTTCCTGTCGCGGTCGGTGCCTGCCAAAAGGCCTGTACCAAGGAGCAACGTCTGTTGCACGATGAGCACCAGCACGGCAGGGATGAGGAAACTGGCAAAGCCCTCGCTGGGATTGTAGGCTGCGATGCTCTTGTACTCCATGAGAGGGGCGGCCTTCACCTCCATTTCCAGCGACACATCGGTGCAGGCTATCACAAGGGCCTTGTAATAAAGCAATCCGCTCATGTCGCACAGGAGGCTGACATGGGCCTGTTCGCCACGGCCTATACGGCGGGTGAAGTCCGCAGGCAGGTAGATGATGCCCCGTGCCTTGCCTTGCCGCATCAGCTCTTTGGCCTCAGCCATGGAGGAGGTTTCCCACACTATCATTACATCGGGCGATGCATCCACACGGCGCAGATACTCGCGTGCCGTGCCCGAGGGATGCTCCATCACCCCTACAGCAGGCACCTCGCGCACCACCTCGTTGTTATATAGATAGGTGTAGAGCAACGGGTATGCCAAGGGGACAAGCAGGAGGAAGATGACTGCTCCTTCATCGCGGAAGATGCGGTGCAAGTGGCGTAGAAAGGGGAGGATGATGGTGGGGGACATAGGCGGATTTATTCCATATACTTATAAGTTAACATCACCCTGCGCAACCTCTTCAGGCAGAGCAAGGGCAGGAGGGCAAACAGGCTGAGCGCTACGTAAGCACCGGCGGTATCGTGTATGGGATAACCGTTCAGTGCCGAATGGGTGTAGATGAGGAAGTAGTGCCTGAGGGGGAAGAGGTGGTTCAGCGCCTGCAGGTCGGCACTCATCCCCATGGCAGGGAAGCTGAAGCCCGAGATGGAGAACGACATCACACCCCACAGGGCCGCTGCGCTCATGGCCATCCGCATCCACGGGAAGAGGCAGAAGAGTATCACTCCCAACCCCTGCGAAGCAAGCACCAGCAGTGTGGAGGCCATCAGCATGGGCCACACGCCACCCTCCAGGGGAAAGTGCAAGTAGCCATAGAGCCATGCGTTGCCAAGCAGTGCCATGAGGATGAACAAGGTTGTCTGGGGCAACATCTTCCCCACCATGGCCGGTAGTATATGACCGTTGCTCATTGCCAGCCATTGCCGCACAGTGCCATGCTTCACCTCCGTGCCGATGGAATAGACGGTGACGAGCAACACCATCAGTGCCAACACACCCGGCATCAGCGTATTGTTCAGGTAGACCGAATAGTTCAGCCAAGGGTTATGCAGGGGATGTGTCTCCAGCGCGATGGGCTGCAACACCGCTTCAACCTGCCACGATGCTGCTCCATGGGCATAGAGCAACTGCATCCCTATGCCGGCATCGGTCAGTTCCGACAGGGTACGCATGTCTTCGTAGAGCAGCGAACCGGCTATCAGGTAGGCATAGTTGAGGTAGAACGACACGAGTGGACTCTTACCCGTCATCACCTCCGCCTCTGTCCCTTGGGGAATCAGGTAGAAACCGTACACCTCGCCTCTGCGCATGGCATCAAATGCTTCGTGGGCTGAAGGATAGTGTGCCACGATGTCGGTATGCTGGAAAGCCCCGAGGTTGCGCACCATGGCACGCGACGTGGACGAACCGTCCATGTCCACCACCGCCGCGGGCAGTCTGGTGGGCAAGCCTGCAGCCATTAGTGAGGTGAACAGCACGTAGCAGAGGAGGGGTGGAAGGATGATGGCCATCAGGTATAGAGGCTCGCGGGTCATCCTTCGGCATTCGCGTAGGGCTATGGTGATGAGTATAACAATTCAGTTGACAAGTTGGCGGGGGGCAAAGTTCAAGGTTCCAAGTTCAAGGTTCCAAGTTTAAGGTTCAGTCAGTTACGAGTGACGAGATGGTTTCAAGTTCAAGGTACGAAGGAGCCTTTTCCAGCTTCTTTCTTCACCACCACACTCATCCCCGGGCACAGCCCCTTGACGGGTGTGGTGGGGATGGCCTTCACTTCAAACGTCTTCAGGTCGTACTGTCCTGTCACTTTCGTGGCCTTCCATGCGGCATAGGTTCCCCGGTCCTTCAGACGGGTTACCTGTAGGGTTACCTCCCGGTCAATTCCTGGTGCGTAGGCCGTGAATATTTCTCCCACGGGGAAAAAAATCAGGTGGTCTTCACGCACATTGAGGCTGACCCACAGACGATCCATCAAGGTGATGTTCATGATGGGGGCGCCGCTCCCTACCAACTCACCTTGCAGAGGAAAAATGTCACTCACTTGCCCGTCCATGGGGGCAGTGAGTGTCGTCTCGTCGATGTATGATGCCACTTCGGATACGCCGCCCTCAGCCTCCTGTACTTGTGCGGCGGTTATCTCCTTGTCCTCCACCTGTGCGCCACGCCGGGCCATTTCGTATTGCCAACGTGCTGCCTTCTCGGTGGCTGTCATGGCGTTGAGGTTCGCTTGTGCCTCATCGCGTTGTTGGGCGGTGGTCACCCCCTCGGTATAGAGCCTTTCCACCCGCTCGAATGTCTTGCGGGCAATATCCACTCCTGCCACGGCCTTTTGCCACATCTCGTAGGCTGACTGCAACACTTCGATGCGTGCCGGGCTGTGACTCTTCTCGTTCAGTGCCTCGGCTGCCGTGCGTATGGCCTCCACTTGGAGATATTTGGCTTCTACGTCGGGTGCTTCCAGGGTGACCAATGTGTCGCCTCTCTTTACCCAATCGCCCTCGCTGACGTAGTACTTGCGGATGCGGCCGGGTACTTTACTCGATACCCGGTACTCGTCCGCCTCGGTCTGTCCTTCGATGTAATCGCTCTCGTGGCCAAGGAACATCATTCCCATCAGTGCTACCAGCAGGATGGCCATCGCCACGATACCTAATGTGTACATGGCGCTTCTGTGTTGTAACGTTTGTTTTTTGTCCATGGTTGTTGATAAGTTTGAACCTATTCCAATACTCCCAATGCCCTTCGCAGTGCTACATCTGCCATCTTTACCTTTATCTGTGCATCAAGATGGGCTACTTGTGCCGCTAGCCAAGCGGTTTGTGCCTCCATCACCTGAGTGGTGGGGAGTATGCCCTCTTGGAAAGCCAGTCGGGCGGTGCGCAGATTCTCGTCCGCCTTTGCAAGGTTGCTTTCAGCCAAGGTGAGGCGTCGGTATGCCTCGTCCATTTGATAAGTGCATTGGTGCACTTGCAGGGAAATTTTTTCGCGTACGTCCTGCAGTTGCAGGTCTGCACGATGCACCTCTGCCTGACTCTTCCGGGTCTTATATATCCCCTCTCCCCAATGGAAGAGTGGGATGTTGACCAGCACACCTACATTCCATGTGCCACGGAAACGCCGCTCGAAACCGTTTGTCAACGAAGGGTTGCTTGCCAGGTAATTGCCCATTAGTGCGATGGACGGTAGGAAGTCGGCACGGGTGATATGCACATTCTGCTTCGTCATCTCATATACCGCTTGCAGACTTTTCAGCTCCGGACGGTTGTCCCATGCTACGGCCACACTCCGTGCCCTGCGGTCTTGTAGGGTAGGAGGGAGTGAACTCTTCCCTTCGTCGGCCAATCGTAGGGTGGTGTCTGGTGGCAAACCACATAGCTGGCACAGAAGCATACGGCTCAGATTCAGTCCGTCCGTCGCCTCCATGAGTGCCAATTCGGCTTCGTTTACTTTCACACCTACTGTCAGTTTGTCGGCACGCGTGGCCATCCCGGCATCCGAGAGCTTGGCTACATCCGCATCCAGCGTCTTTACCAGGTGCAGGTATTCCTTGGCTAACTCCCTGCGCCGGGCTAATGATACTACCAGCCAGTATGTGGCTTCCACCTCCTCGATAACCTCTTGTTGCACCGTTTCCCATTGGTTGTAGGCCAACAGTTCGGCCTGTCGGGTAATCTTTGCGTAGGCATTGATTTTGCCTCCGGCGTAGAGAGGTTGTACCAGTGAGACTCCGCCTGCCCAAATGTGGCGCGTGTCGGTCCGCAGGGCATTGGTCACCTCGTGCCCCAGGTTGTTGAGCGGAGTGGCGATGTCGGGCATTGCCAACACATTAGCCAATGGCGCAAGTCCTTCCTTTATTGCTTCCGTTACGTGGTCGCCAAGGTGGTTCAGTGCCTGTTTCTGCTTCCCACTCAGTACCGATACCTCCTTTTGGTTGTACATGTAGGTGCCCATGGCCGATAGCTTGGGTAAGAAGTTGGTGACTGCAGCCCTTCGTTCGTAGTGAGCCGCTTTCATCTCCTCCTTGGCCAGTAATAGGGCGCGGTTGTGGTTGATGGCCAATTTCCTCACACTGTCCGCCGTCAGCCCTTCTTGAGCCCATAGGTTTATCCACAGGCAAGATGCGCAAAGTATCGTTCCTAGTTTGTTTCCCATGCTGTTGCTTTTGATCTTTCCAGAAAAAACAAGGGAGGTGGGGGAATTGTTTTCTTGTCTTATCGGGTGAATAAGGGGGAGCTGATTGGGTTAGCTTCTGTTATTTTGTCATTATTTCCCTCTTTCTTGTGTCATTTTGTCTTATTTCTTCGGTTGGCTTTTCTTTTGTTGTTCTTTTATCGAAATGACATTCGTTCGCGAAACAAAGAAGGGTTCGGGGATGTTTGTCTGAACAGATAAAATAACAACTAAAAAGAGAAAGGAGAAAAAGACGTATGAACTTCAACAACTTTACAATCAAGTCGCAAGAGGCGGTGCAAGAGGCTGTGAATCTGACTCGTGCCCGCGGACAACAAGCCATTGACCCTGCTCACCTGATGGCTGCGGTGATGAAGGTGGGCGATACGGTGACAGGCTTCCTTTTCCAAAAGTTGGGAGTGAACGGCCAACAGATGGCCACTTTGATAGACAAGCAGATAGACTCGCTGCCCAAAGTGAGCGGAGGCGAACCCTACCTGAGCCGTGAGGCGAACGAGGTGCTCCAGCGTGCCGTAGAGCTTTCCAAGGAGATGGGCGACCAGTATGTGGCTTTGGAAGAACTGGTGTTGGCTTTGCTCTTGGTGAAGAGTACCGTGAGCACGATGCTGAAAGATGCCGGAGTGACCGAAAAAGAACTGCGTGCCGCCATTGCCGAACTTCGCAAGGGAGGCAAGGTGACTTCACAGTCGAGCGAAGACACTTATCAGTCGCTCAGCAAATATGCCATCAACTTGAACGAGGCTGCCCGCTCGGGAAAACTCGACCCAGTCATTGGACGCGACGAGGAGATCCGCCGTGTGCTCCAGATTTTGAGCCGACGCACAAAGAATAATCCTATATTAATAGGTGAACCGGGTACGGGAAAGACCGCCATCGTGGAAGGCCTTGCCCACCGCATCCTGCGTGGCGATGTGCCCGAAAATCTGAAGGACAAGCAGCTCTACTCCCTCGACATGGGTGCCTTGGTGGCTGGTGCCAAGTACAAAGGTGAGTTTGAAGAGCGGTTAAAGGCTGTCATCAACGAGGTGATCTCTTCCGATGGGCAGATAATCCTCTTCATTGATGAGATTCATACCCTCGTCGGTGCCGGAAAAGGGGAGGGCGCTATGGATGCGGCCAACATCCTGAAGCCTGCTCTGGCGCGTGGCGAATTGCGCTCTATCGGAGCCACCACGTTGGACGAATATCAGAAATATTTTGAGAAGGACAAGGCATTGGAGCGCCGTTTCCAGACGGTGGTGGTGAACGAGCCGGATGTGTTGAGCACCATCAGCATCCTGCGCGGATTGAAGGAGCGCTATGAGAACCATCATAAGGTGCGTATTCAGGACAACGCCATCATTGCCGCCGTGGAGTTGAGCAACCGCTACATCACCGAACGCTTCCTGCCCGACAAGGCCATTGACCTGATGGACGAGGCGGCCGCCAAGTTGCGTATGGAGCGTGACTCGGTGCCCGAAGAGTTGGACGAACTGAGCCGCCGGTTGAAGCAACTGGAGATTGAGCGCGAAGCCATCAAACGGGAGAAGGACGAACCCAAGTTGGCGCAACTGAACAAGGAGATTGCCGAACTGAAGGAACAGGAGACCTCGCTCAAAGCCAAATGGGAAAGTGAGAAGGGGCTGGTCAACAAAATCCAGTCGAACAAACAACAGATTGAACAACTGAAGTTTGAAGCCGAACGTGCCGAACGCGAGGGGGACTATGGCAAGGTGGCCGAAATCCGCTACGGACGTCTGCAAGCCTTGGATGAAGAGATAAAAGACATCGAAACCGAGTTGAAGCAGATGCAGAGTGGCAATGCGCTCATCAAGGAAGAGGTGACGGCCGATGACATTGCCGATGTGGTGAGCCGTTGGACGGGTATCCCCGTGAGCAAGATGCTGCAGAGCGAGCGTGAGAAACTGCTTCACTTGGAAGAAGAACTGCATTTGCGTGTGGTCGGACAGGATGAGGCCATCCGTGCCGTCAGCGATGCCGTACGTCGTAGCCGTGCAGGGTTGCAGGATCCGCGTCGTCCCATCGGGTCGTTCATTTTCTTGGGTACTACAGGTGTGGGTAAGACAGAGTTGGCCAAAGCCTTGGCCGAATATCTGTTCGACGATGAGCAGCTGATGACCCGTATCGACATGAGCGAGTATCAGGAGAAACATAGTGTGAGCCGCCTCATTGGTGCGCCTCCGGGATATGTGGGATACGATGAAGGCGGACAATTGACCGAAGCCGTGCGTCGGAAACCCTATTCGGTGGTGTTGTTTGACGAGATTGAAAAGGCACATCCCGATGTGTTCAACATCCTTCTGCAGGTGCTCGACGACGGACGCTTGACCGATAACAAGGGCCGTGTGGTGAACTTCAAGAACACCATTATCATCATGACCTCGAACCTCGGAAGTGCCTATATCCAGAGTCAGTTTGAACGCTTGACGCCCACCAATCGGGAAACCATTGTGGAAGAGACAAAGAACGAGGTGATGGGGATGTTGAAGAAGACCATCCGTCCGGAGTTCCTGAACCGTATCGACGAAACCATCATGTTCCTTCCGCTTGACAAGGAGGAGATTGAGCAGATTGTCCGCTTGCAAATAGAAGGCATCCGCCGTATGCTGGCCGACAATGGAGTGACCCTCCAGTTGACCGATGCTGCCGTGCAATTCATTGCCTCTACGGGATACGACCCTGAGTTTGGTGCCCGACCCGTAAAGCGTGCCATCCAGCGTTATTTGCTGAACGACCTGTCGAAAAAGCTTCTTGCACAAGAGGTGGACAGTTCGCGTCCCATCAACGTGGATGTGGCTGGCGATGGGCTGGTGTTCAGGAATTAATGATTTAAGTTTGCGCTTAGGAATTTTCATCCGCAGATTGCGCAGATGACGCAGATTTTTATTTATTCTTATCCGATGAGGTATTGTTTGTCTGTGTCATCTGTGTCATCTGTGGATGAAAATGTTTTTCTGAAAGTGTCGCTTATCAATGATATGGTTTTGAATAAAGTTCTGTCAAAAAAGTTCCTTCAATTGATTGATTTCCCTATTTTTTGTTTACCTTTGCAAGCAGAATAAGTAAAAGTCTTGGATATGAAGAAGAAACCCTATCTTCATCATGAAGATGAACCGATGATTCTTGGCGAACCGGCGGTGTCGTATCAGCGTACCGCCTCTGCAACTTATCGGCCGATGGCTCTCCCCAATGAAGTGCCTTATAAAGGAGAGAATGAAGAGACTGATGCAGCTTTTGAGGCTTTCATGAATGCCGACCTCAGTGAATTGGGCGACGGATTCCGTCCCTTCACTTGGGAGGAGGCACGGCAGTGGATTGCTAAGGCAGAAGAGAATATTGCGACAGGCAAAGTGTTTTCTCACGAAGAAGTGATGCGCGAAATAGATGAACTGATCTGGAGCTATGAAGATTAAATGGGAAGAGGTTGCAAAAACTGAATTGCGGAAACAGATAGCTTATTGCTTGCGTGAGTTTGGACGTTTCACGACTCTTCGTTTTCGAGAGAGAATTGATAAATTGCAAACCTTATTATCGGCTTTCCCCCCCGTATGGGAAAGATAGAGCCGTAGCTCTCAGACAAACAATACGAGTATCGTTCTTTCGTGGTGTACGAGCATTTCAAGATGATATACCGATTGGATGAGGAACGGGATATTATCTATATCATCCATTTTTGGGATACCCGCCAAGAACCGCAAAACTTGGTACAAGAAAAAGAGTAATAATTATAAACTTAAAACAGAGAGAAGATTATGAAACAGGGATTACTTGCAATTGTGTGTGTTCTCTTCGTCATGCAGACAAAGGTGTGGGCACAAGAACTTTCCGGTTATTGTGGTGACCCTAATGTGAATAGGGGAATGGATGTCACTTGGGAACTGCGTCAAGATGAAGATAGGGTGGATGGAGAAGGAAATCCTCTCTATATGCTCTATATCGAAGGTGAAGGTGTCCAGGTCACTGAACCTTGGAAACCCTACCTCCCTTATATTACACACTTGTTTGTATTTGATGGAGTGACAGAGGTCAAGCCGGCTTTGTTTGCAGGGGCAAACAATTTGGTAACAGCACTTCTCCCTTATACTATTTCTATTCCTGACAGTATGTTTGCAGCTTCTTCATTGACTTATATTGACGTGGAGCAGCACAGTATCGGGAATTATGCCTTTTCTAATTCTTCGAAGTTGTCTGACGTTAGGATTTTTTCGACTGTGACATCCATCGGACGCTATGCTTTTAAAGATTGCAAGTCTCTCTCTTTTGTTCTGTGCTTCAGTTCCGTTCCGCCCACGTTGGAGTTTGATGAATACGGGGTTGGCCCTTTCGAAGGCATTCCTGAAGATGCCGTCCTATACGTTGAGGACGTGGAGGCATACAAGGCTTCGGACTGGGCAAAGTTCTTCAAGATAGAAAAGTTTGTTGATCCGCATGGAGTACCCACCATAGAGGCAGAGGATGCACCCGCCACTCCTGCCATCATCCACGACCTCAGCGGTCGCCGCGTGACGAATCCTGTGAAGGGGCAGATTTACATCGTCAACGGCAAAGCTGTGGTGATGTAAAGAATAGTATTCTTGAAGGCTTAGGAATGGTAATCTTCGATGCTGAAGATTACCATTCTTTTTTTCTCCTTTTTCTGCCTTGGTTTTCATTTCTTTGTTGTATCTTTGTCCGCCACAAGTAAAGTATAGGTATGAAAGGAAAAATCGGACGATTGGGCTTGTTGTTTGCCCTATGGATGATAGGGACGGTGCACTTGGGTGCTCAAGTGCTTAGCCCCGTAGGCTTCGGATGGAGCCGCAATTCGGTGAATACGACCGTATTCCGCAACAATTCACTCACCACACACGGTGATACTCAGTACATAGCTTATTACGATGCCGAGGGCTATCTCACCTTGGGCAAACGTGCCATAAACACACAAGATTGGACGGTGGAGCGCACGCAATATAAGGGAAATTGCAACGATGCACACAATGTTATCAGCATCGGAGTGGATGGAAAGGGATATTTGCACGTGTCGTTTGACCATCACAACAATCCGTTGCGCTATTGCCGTTCGGTGGCTCCCGGCTCGTTGGAGTTGGACACCTTGATTTCTATGACGGGTGTGGACGAGCGCGACGTGACCTATCCTGAGTTCTACAATCTGGATGGAGGGGACTTGCTCTTTGCCTACCGCTCAGGAGGTTCGGGCCGGGGAAACTTGGTGATGAACCGCTACGACGTGGAGACAGGCAAGTGGAGCCGTGTGCAGGATGTGCTTATCGATGGCGAAGGCAAGCGCAATGCCTATTGGCAACTCTATGTGGATGCCAAGGGAACCATCCACGTCTCATGGGTGTGGCGCGAAACTCCCGATGTGGCAACCAACCATGACCTCTGCTATGCACGCTCGACCGATGGTGGCCGTACGTGGGAGAAATCGACGGGCGAGGCATACGCACTCCCTATCACCATGGCCAATGCTGAAATAGCGTGTTCAATCCCCCAACGTAGTGAATTGATCAACCAGACGAGCATGACGGCCGATGCAGAGGGACTTCCCTACATCGCCATCTATTGGCGCGATGCCGATAGTCAAGTACCGCAATACAGACTTGTTTGGCACGATGGTAAGGCGTGGAGGCAGGAGCAGGTGTCGAATAGAAAGACTCCTTTCAGCCTCAGTGGCGGAGGTACGAAGTGTATCCCCATTGCCCGTCCGCGTTTGGCTATCCGTGAACAAAATAATCGTAAAGAGGCTTATTATATCTTCCGCGATGTGGAGCGCGGTAGCCGCGTGAGCATGGCTTATACCACCGACTTGGGCAACAAGCCTTGGGAAGTGAAAGATTTGACAGATTTCAGTGTGGAGGCTTGGGAACCGAGCCACGATACGGAACTTTGGAAACATCATAACCGTCTTGACATCTATGTACAATGTGCCTATCAAGGCGATGGCGAGCAGAGTGTACTGGTGGATGCCCGTCCGGTGTATGTGTTGACGGTGGAGTAATGTGCCAATGTGCTAATGTGGCAATGTGCTAATGTGTCAATGTGCTAATATGCTAATATGTTAAATGTGCTAATGTGTTAAATGTGCTAATATGCTGATGTGATTGATGTATAGTGCCGCATGGTCATTGGCACATTAGCTATCGGCACATTAAAGAAAGAGAAACTATGAACGAAGATATCAAACAGGCACTTGAAGTGCTGAACAAAGGCGGTGTGATACTCTATCCCACCGACACGATATGGGGCATCGGATGCGATGCTACCAACCCCGAAGCCGTAAAGCGGGTGTATGAGATAAAGAAACGTGTGGATAGCAAGGCGATGCTCGTACTCATCGATTCGCCGGCCAAGCTGAACTTCTATGTGAAGGATGTTCCTCCGATAGCTTGGGATTTGATAGAGTTGACTACCAAACCCCTGACCATCATCTACGATGGAGCACGCAACTTGGCCGAAGGTCTGATTGCCGAAGATGGTAGTGTGGGCATACGGGTGACCGACGAGGAGTTCTCGCGCCAACTCTGTTTCCGCTTCCGTAAGGCCATTGTCTCTACTTCGGCCAACATCAGCGGAGAGCCGTCTCCCAAGAATTTCTCCGAGATAAGCGAGGAAATCAAGCAGGCGGTGGACTACATCGTGGGTTATCGCCAGAAGGAGAAGGGGAGTGGCAAGGCTTCGAGCATCATCAAATTAGGAGTAGGTGGACAAGTGAAAGTTATCAGAGAATGAAAAAACGTAATAGTGGTGAGAAAGAACCGTTGATGCACCGTTTCCTCAAGTGGAGGCAGGAGCATCTTAGTGAGAGACAGTTTATTCTGATTCTCAGTTTTTTGGTGGGTATATGTACCGCAATTGCAGCCCTCTTGTTGAAGGGTTTGATCCACTTGATACAGGGGGTATTGACCGACCATTTCGATGCAACCAGTGCCAACGGACTTTACTTGATTTACCCCGTCATCGGTATCTTCCTGACGATGCTTTTCATCCGCTATGTGGTGAGGGATGACATCAGCCACGGTGTGACCAAAATCCTTTACGCCATTTCGCAAAAGAAAGCCCGCATCAAGCGTCACAATATGTTTTCGTCCATCATTGCCAGTGCCATCACCATCGGCTTTGGTGGTTCGGTAGGAGCAGAGGCACCCATCGTGTTGACGGGTTCGGCCATCGGTTCCAATTTGGGACAGGCATTCCATTTGGAGCGTCGTAAGTTGATGTTGCTTGTCGGATGTGGTGCAGCCGGTGCCATTGCCGGCATCTTCAAGGCGCCGATTGCCGGATTGGTGTTCACGATTGAGGTGCTGATGGTGGACCTCACCATGTCGTCGCTTCTGCCTCTGATGGTGTCGTGCATTACCGCGGCCACCGTCTCTTACATTTTTACAGGTATGGATGCCATGTTTGAGTTTCACATGGACAATCCCTTTGCCATGGAGCGCATCCCACATGTCATCCTGCTGGGTATTATTTGTGGATTGGTTTCGCTTTACTTCACCCGCATGATGAACAGGTGCGAGAACATGTTCCGCCACTTTGCCCAACGGCCTTACATGAAGTTGCTGATTGGAGGATTGATGCTGAGTGTGCTTATCTTTATCTTCCCGCCCCTCTATGGCGAAGGATACGACACCATCACCTTGTTGCTCAATGGCACTACTCCTGCCGAGTGGGATACGTTGATGAACAACTCGTTCTTCTACGGCTTTGGCGATGTACTCCTCCTGTACCTGATATTGATTGTACTCTTCAAGGTCTTTGCCAGCAGTGCCACGAATGGTGGAGGCGGATGTGGAGGTATCTTTGCTCCCAGCCTTTTCCTTGGTTGCATCACCGGCTTTGTTTGGGCGCGTATCAGCAATATGTTGGCATTGGGTAATATCTCTGTGTCGGAGAATAACTTTGCCCTCCTTGGTATGGCCGGCTTGATGTCGGGAGTGATGCACGCACCGTTGATGGGTATCTTCCTGATTGCCGAGTTGACCGGTGGATTCGACCTCTTCCTTCCTTTGATGATAACCTCCGTGTCGGCCTATCTGACCATTATCGTGTTCGAGCCTCATAGTATCTACTCCACCCGTTTGGCCAAGAAGGGCGAGTTGCTTACCCACGACAAGGATAAGGCCGTGCTTACCCTCATGAAGGTGGAGAGTGTGGTGGAAAAGAACTTCGAGACCGTAAGTCCTGAGATGGAGTTGGGTCAGTTGGTAGGAGTCATCTCCCGTGCCAAGCGAAACCTCTTCCCTGTGGTGGATAATGGTGGTGTGTTGCTGGGTATCGTGCAGATGGACGACATCCGCCACATCATGTTCCGTCAGGAGTTGTATCGTCGATTCACGGTGGATCGCTTGATGGCCGAGGCACCTTGTCGCCTGAGTGTGAATGACTCGATGGAGGTGGTCATCCGCAAGTTCGATGATACCGGCGCTTGGAACCTTCCCGTGGACGATGCCGATGGCAAATACTTGGGCTTCGTATCCAAGTCGAAAGTGTTTGCTTCGTATCGCCAGATGTTGGTGGACTTCACGGAAGAATAGAGTGGGAATGAAGATACATCACTGGCCGATGAAGGTGACTTCAATCCCTCAGTAAGGTAGCCTTGAATGGCCAATGAATAAAGTATTAGTAAAATATTAAATTCAACTTTCGCATGTGGCATTTTCAATGCTGTTTCTGTCATTCTGAGGACGATAGGATGAAGAATCTGGATACGTCAGCATAGTTGCTTTGGCTTACGCTTACAGATCCATCACTACGTTCAGGATGACAGAACCGTCAGAATAATGAAATAAAGGGATTCTACTTGCGAAATTAAATAACGGAATAAAATGCAGAAAGAAGATTTGAGAATCGTATATATGGGAACCCCCGACTTTGCCGTAGAGAGCCTGCGTCAACTGGTTGAGGGAGGATACAATGTAGTGGGTGTAATCACCATGCCCGACAAACCGATGGGGCGACACGGAAGTGTACTCCAACCAAGTCCCGTCAAACAATATGCTGTGGAGAAGGGGCTTCAGGTGCTCCAGCCGGTGAACCTCAAGGATGAGGCTTTCGTGGAGGAACTCCGTTCACTGAAGGCCGACCTCCAGATTGTGGTTGCCTTCCGTATGCTTCCTGAGGTGGTATGGAATATGCCTCCCATGGGTACGTTCAACCTGCACGCTTCGTTGCTCCCCCAATATCGAGGAGCTGCTCCCATCAATTGGGCAATTATCAATGGCGATACGGAGACGGGTATCACCACCTTTTTCCTCCAACACGAGATAGATACGGGCGAAGTTATCCAACAAGTGCGTGTGCCCATTGCCGACGAGGACAATGTGGAGGTCGTTCACGACAAACTGATGAACCTGGGCGGGCGCTTGGTGACCGAAACCGTGGATGCTATCCTTGCCGGTGAGGTGAAGCCTGTGCCACAAGAGGAATTGATGAAACTTTCGCAAGAGGAACTCCGTCCGGCACCGAAAATCTTCAAGGATACTTGTCGCATCGATTGGACGAAGGGGGTGAAGGGAGTCTATGACTTCGTGCGAGGTCTCTCTCCCTATCCTGCCGCATGGACAGAGTTGGTAGGCGCAGATGGTAGTTCACAGGTACTGAAAATTTTCCAGACAGAGAAAAACTTTTTCTCCCACGGGGAAAAAATCGGCACCGTGTCAACCGATGGAAAAACCTATCTTCGTGTGGCTTTGGCCGATGGTTATCTGAACATCCTTTCGTTGCAATTGGCGGGTAAGAAACGGATGCCTGTGGCCGACTTTTTGCGTGGATTCAAGATGACGGAGGGGCTACGTGTTGAATAAAAGTAGATAAGGGGAGATAAAAGGAGATAATTGGCCTTTATCTCCATCTATCTCCCTGATTTAACCCTATAAATTGCAGAAAAGTCTTAAAAAAGTTGCACGATTCACAAATAATGCGTTTATTTGCACCCGATAAGAACAAATTATTAACGATTTTAATCCGAATTGCCTATAAGAAATACATTACTCTAAGAACTGAAAATAAGAAGAAGTAATGGAAAATTTGCAGATGATGACCGATGATGCATTGGTCGCTCTATATTCAAAAGGCAATAATCAAGCTTTTGATATTCTATTGAAGAGATATAAGGATAAAGTCTATTCTTACATCTATTTCTCTGTGCGTAACGATGAGTTGGCCGAAGACCTCTTTCAAGAGACTTTCGTAAAGGCAATCGTTACCATCCAGCAAGGACGTTATACCGAAAACGGGAAGTTTCCCGCATGGATTACCCGCATTGCCCATAACTTGGTGATTGATTTCTTCCGTCAGGAGAGAAACGAGAATGTGGTGTCGAACGATGAGACCGAGGTGGATTTGTTCAACGACGTGAAATTGTCTGATGACAACATCGAGACAAAGTTGGTGAACGAACAGGTGCTCAGCGATGTGCGCCGCTTGGTGGATTTCTTGCCCGACAATCAGCGCGAGGTAGTGTATATGCGCTTCTATCAGGACCTTTCGTTCAAGGAAATATCCGAAATCACTGGTGTAAGCATCAATACCGCATTGGGACGTATGCGATATGCTCTGCTCAATCTTCGTCGCATGGCCGAGGAGAAAGACATTGAGTTGACAATATATTGAATTGTTTTGTAACTATTCCTCGAAGCTATTTATTTGGAATACAGAGGCACAGAGACACAGAGTTTTTTTATCTTTTTAGTGACAAACACATCATCTCTGTGCCTTTGTGTCTCTGTGTTCTTTTAAAAATATTGACGCGAAATAGCTACGTTTTTAATTTACAATAAAAATAATAGGACTTTATATACTAAACTCTGGTTGTCTGCGTTTATATAGGTGAAAAGTAAAAACAGATAATCAGAGTTTGCCTATGAACAAAAACATTACTTCTTCTATTTCTTCTTGTTCTTACGAAGCACCCCGCGAACGTCGCGTTCGCCGTTCGCCCAGCGAGAAAACATTGGCATTTCTGCGCGCTTTTGCACGCAATTATCGTGCTTCTGCACTTTTACCTGAAAGTTTGCCGGGTTTTGTGTTGGGATAATCCAAGGAATTGATTACTTTTGCACAAGTAATCAGTATTCGCAAGTATTTGGACATTATATGGAGTCTCTGTCATTCTGAGCGTAGCGAAGAATCTGTACGCATAAGCAGAGGTTGATAGAGCTTGTGGTTTCAGATTCTTCACTGCGTTCAGAATGACAGATACCGCAAAAGATGATGCACCCCAATAGTCCCTTGCGGAACTAAAAAACTATAGATTATGGGATTAAAAATTGCTCCTTCGTTATTGGCTGCCAATTTCTCCGACTTGCGTGCCGACATGGATATGATAAACCGAAGCGAAGCCGATTGGCTTCACTTGGACATTATGGACGGTGTGTTCGTGCCGAACATTTCCTTTGGTTTTCCTGTGTTGAAGCATGTGGCCAAGCTCTGCCAAAAGCCGCTCGATGTGCATCTGATGATTGTCTCTCCCGAGAAGTTTATTCCAGAGGTGAAGGCTTTGGGTGCCTACATGATGAATGTGCACTACGAGGCTTGCCCTCACCTGCATCGTGTTGTCCAGCAAATCAAGGAGGCGGGCATGAAGGCCGGTGTCACCTTGAATCCCGCTACACCCGTAGCATTGTTGGCCGACATCATCCGCGATGTGGATATGGTGCTTCTTATGAGTGTCAATCCCGGCTTTGGCGGACAAGAGTTTATTCCTCACACCCTTGATAAGGTTCGTGAGTTGCGTGCATTGATTGAACGTACGGGCTCCTCGGCCTTGATAGAGGTGGATGGTGGTGTGAACGACGAGACGGCTCCTTTGTTGGTTGAGGCCGGTGCCGATGTGTTGGTGACAGGTAGCTACGTCTTCAAGTCGCCTGTGCCAGAGGAAACTATTCATTCGTTGAAGAGCATTTGAGATGAAACATCCTTTGCTACGCTTCTTCGAGGCTCATCCGTTCGTGCGGTTGGTGCTTCCTCTGATGGCGGGCATTGCGGTGGCGGATAGGGGAGAGGGATTTGCTCCTATACCTTATATATATATACTTGTTGCGCTGACACTGATAGGGGCGTTGATGTTCATCGTCCATCAGATACATTCGTGGGACAGACGTGCCGTTTTCGGTGCGCTGTCCCTTCTCTTTTTCTTCGTGTTGGGCTTTTCTGTCTGTTCACATCAATGGAGAAAACTTCAAGTCTCGTGGCCTTCCGAAGCCTGTGTATATGAAGGGCGTTTGACGGAAGGAATCACAGAAAAGCCACGTAGTTACCTGTGTCCCTTACACCTTTCCTCCCGATGGCAAGGCGATACATGCCGGACAATGGATGCCGACATCCTGCTCTATTTGCCTAAGGATAGTGCTGTCTCTGCCTTGCGTGTCGGTCAAACTATCCGCTTTTATGGAGTTGTTGACTCTCCCACGAACTTTACCCCTGAGTTTGATTATGTGCGCTATTTGAATCATCGTGGTGTGACGGGCACGCTCTATACACGTCGTTGGACGTTGACCGATTCAACCTCTCATGGATGGAAACCGCGTGCCATGTTGTTGCGCGACCGTCTGTTGAATTATTTCCACCAAGCAGGAGTTACGGGCGATGAGGCCGCTGTGCTATCCGCTTTGACATTAGGGTATAAGGATGACCTTAGCGAGGAGGTGCGCCAATTGTACAACGTATCCGGCGCCAACCATGTATTGGCCCTTTCAGGACTTCATATCGGCATCCTTTGTGCGGTGCTTACCGCTATTCTTTCCCTTCTGTTGCCTGGCGGACATTGGTTCCTTTGGCGCAGGTTATTGGCCCTTCCCTTGTTGTGGGCCTTTGTGCTGATGGTGGGTGCTCCTGTGTCGGCCGTACGTGCGGCGGTCATGTTCACTCTGTTGGTGGTGGCAAGTTGCTTCACTCAAGTGGGATTCTCGCTCAACACCTTGGCACTGACTGCTTTTGGTATGTTGCTCTACCATCCTTTTTATCTGTTCGATGTAGGTTCCCAAATGTCCTTTGCCGCTGTGGCTTCCTTGCTTTTGCTCCAACCGTGGATGGAGGGACTGTTACCCCGTTCGCGATATAAAGTTGTCCGCTACCTGTGGAGCATCACAACGGTCTCCTTGGCGGCTCAGATAGGTGTGATTCCCTTGATTCTCTATTACTTTTCGCGCTTCTCTCCGTATGCTTTGCTGGTCAATTTGTGGGTAGTGCCGTTGACCTTTGTGGTGGTGTGTGTGGCCGTACCTTTCCTGTTGCTCTCCTTTGTGCCTCTTCCTGCATGGCAAGCAGGGGTGGGGTGGGTCATAAGCAATCTTGTGGCTCTGATGAACACCGGCCTTGCCTGGTGCAATCGCCTGCCGGGAGCCGATGTCAGCGATCTTTCCTTTTCTGTCGGTGAGGTTGTCTGTTTGTATTCTTCCCTGTTTTACCTTTTCTATGGGTTGATGCATCGCAAGCGCCGGGCCATTGTTTACGTATTGTTTAGTTTATGCATGGGAGTTTTTTGCCGAATCTTTTCCTAAAAAAAACGTCCAAATCTCTTTGTCCTCCGCTCAGCTTGCACTATCTTTGCACGCAAATTAGAGCAGTATGTTAAGTAAAGTAATCGATCAAGCCAACGTTGACCACTTTGCAAAGTGGTTGGACAAGGCCGAAAACATGGTTATCGTTACCCACGTCTCTCCCGATGGCGATGCCATTGGCTCTTCGTTGGGTTTACTCCATTTTCTTGAAAGTCAGGACAAGAATGTCCGCGTCATAGTTCCCAATGCCTTCCCCGATTTCCTTCGTTGGATGGATGGTGCGCAACGTATTTTGCGCTACGACAAGCATCCCGATGAGGCTGACAAGCTGATTGCTGGGGCGGATGTCATCTGTTGTGTCGATTTCAATTGTCTGAAGCGCATCGACAACATGGGCAAGGCTGTAGGCGAATCACCTGCCCGCAAGATATTGATTGACCATCATCTCAATCCCGAAGACTTCTGTAAGATAACCATTTCGCACCCCCACATAGCGTCGGCTTCTGAGTTGGTCTTCCGTCTTATCTGCCGTTTGGGGTATTTCGATGAGATTACCACCGAGTGTGCCGAGTGCATCTATGCCGGTATGATGACCGATACGGGCGGCTTTACCTATAATAGCAACGACCCCGAAATCTACTACATCATCAGCCAATTGCTCAGTAAGGGCATCGACAAGGATCAGATTTATCGTAACGTCTTCCACACCTACTCCGAGGGAAGGTTGCGTCTGATGGGGCATGTGCTTACCAACATGCATGTCTATCCCGACTTCCGTGCCGCCCTTATCACTCTGACGAAAAAGGAACAGAGCCGCTTCAACTTCATGCGTGGCGATGCCGAAGGTTTCGTGAACCTGCCTTTACAGATGAAGGGCATTGTCTTCTCCGTCTTTTTGCGCGAAGATACCGAGAAGGACATGATAAAAGTATCCCTCCGTTCGACCGGTAATTTCCCTTGCAATCAAGTGGCGTCGGAGTTCTTTGGTGGAGGTGGACACCTCAATGCTTCGGGGGGTGAAGTGTATGGCACAATGGACGAAGCATTGGAGCGTTTCAAGGCTGCTTTGGTTAAATTTCAGCCCTTATTGCTAAAAAAATAGTTATATAACGCTAATTGCCGGCAAAGGAATATGGGCGTTTCTTCCCTTTTTTGTACTTTTGCGGCCGAAGAAGAATTATCAGTAGTTTACTATGAAGAAATTAGTCTATTCGCTCCTTGCCTTTGTGGTTATCGGAAGCCTTTTTGCGGCTTGCGACGACACCGAGACGTATGCTGACATGAAGGAGAAAGAGCGTGAAGTCATTGAGGCTTTTATCAAATCCGAGGGTATCAAAGTTATCTCCCTCGACCAGTTTGAGGAGCAGGATTCCACTACCGATGTATCCAAGAACGAGTATGTGCTCTTCAAGGACAACGGTGTCTATATGCAGATTGTCCGCAAGGGCGAAGGTTCACCCATCGCTGACGGTGAGCGTGCCGAGGTGATTGCCCGCTACTACGAGGTGAACATCAAGGAGGGCGACACCCTCACTGGTAACCTCTACGATGCCTCCAACCCCGATTACCTTACCATCGAGAACAAGAGCGGCAACTACAGCGGCTCCTTCACTTCGGGGTATATGTATTCGGCATACGGAAGCTCTGTCCCCTCGGGATGGCTCATACCCATGCCTTATATAAACATCGGCCGCAAGGAGCCGATTGCCAAAGTGCGACTGATTGTACCCCATAGCGAGGGACAGTCCACCGCCACGTCTTATGTTTATCCCTGTTTTTACGAAATAACTTACAGAAAAGGAAGATGACACTTATCAAATCAATCTCGGGCATCCGCGGAACCATTGGCGGAGCTGTGGGTGGAGGCTTGACTCCACTGGATGTAGTAAAGTTCACTTCAGCGTATGCCACGTTCATTCGTCGCACCACTAAAGTAGAAAGCAACAAAATCGTAGTCGGACGCGATGCACGCATCTCAGGCGAGATGGTGAAGAACATCGTGTGCGGCACCCTTATGGGCATGGGCTTCGATGTGGTCAACATTGGTCTCGCCTCTACCCCCACCACCGAATTGGCCGTCACTATGGAGGGCGCTTGCGGTGGTATTATCCTTACCGCCAGTCACAATCCCCGTCAGTGGAATGCCTTGAAGTTGCTCAACGAGCACGGCGAGTTCCTCAATGCTGCCGAGGGTAACGAAGTGTTGAACATTGCCGAAGCCGAGGATTTCGACTATGCCGATGTGGAGCACTTGGGCAAGTACATCGAGGACAACACCTACGACCAGAAGCATATCGATGCCGTCCTTGCACTCGACCTTGTCGATGTGGAGGCTATTCGCAAGGCCAACTTCCGTGTAGCTATTGATGCCGTTAACTCCGTAGGAGGCATTATCCTGCCCAAATTGCTCAACCAATTGGGAGTAAATCAGGTGGAAGTCTTGTATGGTGAACCTACGGGCGACTTCCAGCATAATCCCGAACCCCTTGAGAAGAACCTTGGCGACATCATGGGCTTGATGAAGAAGGGTGCACACGACGTAGCCTTCGTGGTTGACCCCGATGTGGACCGTCTGGCCATGATATGCGAGAACGGCGAAATGTATGGCGAGGAATATACGTTGGTAACCGTGGCCGACTATGTGTTGAAGCACACACCCGGCAACACCGTGAGCAACCTCAGCAGCACACGTGCCCTGCGCGATGTTACCGCCAAGTATGGCCAGCAGTACAATGCCGCTGCCGTGGGCGAAGTGAATGTGACAACCAAGATGAAGGAGACAGGTGCCGTTATCGGTGGCGAAGGCAACGGTGGTGTCATCTATCCCGCCAGCCACTACGGTCGCGATGCACTCGTAGGTATCGCTCTTTTCCTCAGCCATTTGGCACACGAGGGCGTGAAGGTGAGCGAACTTCGTGCCACCTATCCGCCGTACTTCATTGCCAAGAACCGTATCGACCTCACGCCTGAGACCGATGTGGACCTCATTCTTGCCAAAGTGAAGGAACTCTACAAGGACGAACAGGTGAACGACATCGACGGTGTGAAGATTGACTTCCCCGACCGTTGGGTACACCTGCGCAAGAGCAACACCGAGCCCATCATCCGCGTGTATAGCGAAGCCTCTACCATGGAAGCTGCCGATGAATTGGGCAAACAGATTATGGACGTAGTCTATAGCTTGGCTTAACGGCCGGGACATAGACACTATATTTCCCCTCCCCGAGGGCGCGTCGCTGTGATGGCGATGCGCCCTTTTTTATTTGCTTGGGTTAAAAATATAAAAGAGTTGTCTGTAAAAAACAAGAACATGGTTTATTTCTTTATTTCGCGTCGCGAAATGTCTGTTTCACGACGTGAAATACATATCCCAAAGCGTGAAATATGTATTTCACGACGTGAAACAGAGAATGCATTTGCCTTTTCTGTATTTGTAAGCCTGTATGTTAACGCTTTTGGTTGACTACTTTTTGTCTTATTTGTATAGCAGGTTGACTCAGTTAAACAATATTTTTAATTCGGGTTGACTTGTTTTTTACTTAGTCATAAATTAGGTTTACCTATTTTCTTTTTGAACAAGCAAGAGAAGAGCAAAGGACTCCTCTCTTTGCCTGTTCTTTTCCTGTCATAAGCAGGGCATTCTTTCTTGGGTTATGCAAAGCTATGACATTTTTTTTAAATGAACTTGCTTTTGATGGCAATTTCCCTAAAACTTGTCCACTTTTTCTTGATTTCCCCTTTCATGCTACCTGCTTGTGTTG
>JAFWYQ010000070.1 GCA_017517605.1 Bacteroidaceae bacterium | reverse complement strand
TGCCGAACCTTCCAATTTGAACTCCATCACATAGATGTAGTCGTTGGTCTTCAGCACTAAGTCAATGCGTCCGTTGGCCGTGTGATACTCCACTTGGGTATAGAACCCCATCAGTTTGAAGACAATGTAGAGGATGTTGGAATAATGAAGCTCCCGTTCGCGCACCAACTCGTAAGTGGTATCGCTGAAAAACGAGCGCAGGCGGGTGAAGAAGGCATCGATGTTGCCTGTGCGAACCTCCTGTACGAAATGTTGCAACTCAAAGATTGATTTCCGTTCATTGGGTAAGGCTGTGTAATAGGGGACGAGGAAACGGACGAACCCTTCTGCCACTTCTTTATTGGGATAACCAAGCGTGTAGGAACGGAACTCCGGGTTATAATCCTTGATGGTCAGGTATCCACTCTGGTAAATGACAGAAATGGGATCTGTATCAGCGGAATCCACACCGCTGAGTGTCACATCGGAAGCCAATGCCCCATCCACTTCATTCAGATTATAGTCGTTCTGCTGGAGCAACTCCACCAGATAGGTCGGCGTGCCCGTCTCGAACCAATAGCTGCCAAACTCCATGCTGTCCAATGTATTCAAGACACTGAACGGATTGTACATTCCCGTCGTGTGGGGGGCAAAGTGATACCCGTCGTAGTTCAGACGAAGTTCATCTGAGATAGCCTCATAGGTTGTTTGGTTCAGTGCGGCCAGTTCCTCAATCTCTTCTTTGAAACAAATGTGAAGTTCCTTCTCCGATATACCGCAAATTTCAGCATAACGGGCATCCATCGAGATGTCTTTCAGATTGTTCAAGTCGCTGAACACGCTCACCTTCCCGAACTTGGTGACACCCGTGAGCATAGCGAACTTGATGCAACCGTCCATTGTTTTCAGCACCCCATAGAATGGTTTCATCACGTTACGAAGCCGGGGCTGCAGTTCCTTGTTCCCGATGGATTGTAACAACGGTTTGTCGTATTCACCGACAAGGACGGCCACTCCCTTGCCTGTCTTCTGGTAAGCCGTGCGTATCACATTGGCAAAGCGGAGGGAATAGGAGTCGCTGAGCACCTCCACTTCGTATTCCTTTTCCCAAAGCCGCAAGTTGTCTTCAAGAATCTTTTCGAGACTCTCTACCGTGTCGTACCTCTCGATGTTCAAGTCCAGATGAAGCACCGGATACACCGTCCAATCCTGTTCCAACTGTTCGATGGCCAATCCCTTGATATTTTGTTATGCCGCAAAGATAGAGATAATTTCATTGATTACAAACAATGGGACATTTTTTTGCTTTATTTCGCCCTTCTTCACTCTACGGAATTGTTTAATATTCATACAAATGAACAATTTGGAGGAAGCACGGGAGAACAAGGGACTGTATCGGAGGAAGGGAGGATGGGATTGGATATTCTTATTCCATCACCTTCAAAAATCATCTTCTTATTATTGGTCTCCGCCAAACACCTATAATTCTACATAAAGCAATGAGGGTGCGCACCTTGCGGCCGCACCCTCTCTTTTTACTTAACCTTTTATGAGTAATATTGATTACTTCACTACAAATTTCTTTCCTCCTTGCAAATAAATACCATTCTGAGGATTATAAACACGTCGACCTGTCAAATCATATACAGGTTTACTCAAATCCAAATCCTTTTGATAATCGTCTACAATTTCTTCAACACCTTCTGCATCATATTCCTGATAGAAGGTCAAAGTACCATTATATCCTCTTCCATCAGTGAAAGTCAAAGTACCAAAACGATTACCTTCAGGACATGCCTTGACATTGACTTGAATCATGTATGAAATATTCTCATCAGAAGGAGTTTTTGTTACCTTTGCATTCAACCAATCAACATTGGATGTGATCTTTAAAGAACAATCTGAAGGGCCAAAATTCCATGTTTCCCAATTCAACAATTGCATATCAGCGATAACATCTCCCCCACCAACTGATACGGTGTCATTGTTCAGCATGTTGATAGAATATCCACTCTCAGGATCAAAGAAAATATTGAATGGAGTATAAGCCCCCAAAGCGACATCCATAGAAGTAGGGAAAGCAACAGGTTCAGAATAGCCATCAGGTTGGATTCCATAAAACATAATTTGGCCGGCATATTCTCCTTCTGAAGGAATAAAGCCTGCCGTAGCACGTCCATTAATATCACGTGTCCAATCGCAAAGGAAAGCCCAAGGTGTTTCTCCATCCTGCGGACCCTCAAGCAACAAGGCAAACTCTTGATTCATCATAACCATTTCATCAAATGGTATAGCCAAACTCCAAGAAGCAAAAGGTGTGTTATAGTACGGAGTTTCGATAGAACCCTGATATTGAGGTTTACCCTTAGCTGTTGCAATCTCTTTCCAAGCTCCATTTTCTACAACCAATACAGATACTGAAAATTCTTTATCTGAAATTTCTGCGTTATCGGGAGTTGCAACTGTCACCAAAGCATAATCGAAAGCAAGAGTTCCAATAGGTTTGTCAAACAATTCAATATAACTTGGCTTCATCGCATTACTTGAACCAAACATCATATCTGCCCATGTTCCTTCAGACCCTACCATTGGAACTGCATTCATCCATGTAATGGTATATGCATCCATATTTTGAATAAATCCACTACCTGCAGTAACGGCTTGTCCCTGACGCTCTACAGCTTCTTCCGCATAAGGATCTAACCCCCATCCATACTGATAGATAGAATCCTGTCCATTAGCGGCATAAGCTGTCAACTCTGGCATCGGAGTCCACCAAGAAGTTCCACCAATAGGAACATATACAGTACTGAGTGTATCTTCATTCATTACCAAAGTTTCATTAACAAACCAGTCGAAGTAAACAGCACCAGTAGATGCATTCTTATAAATAACTTCTTCCATTGCAGGTGCAAGGATTCCATAAGTACAATAATCCTGTTGACCATAATAGACACCTGGTTTCAAATTATATACACCGGTAGGCAATGTATAGTAGGCACCAAACTCTCCTGCACGTGTCATCACCTTTGGAGTAGCCTGCTTGATACCTGTCATTTTCAACGAAGGACTCAATACAATGTTTCTATTAACCTTACCTATCTTAGGCGCAGCCAAACTACGCTCTTTCACCCACTCAAAGTTCTTTTTTAATGCTTCAGCTGAAACCCCTTCTGAAACAAGATTCTTAGAAACCTTTACTGATTCAAAATTTATAGTTTGTGGCAACTGTGCCCACGCTGTTGTAGCCATCAAGCATAGGCCTGCTGCCACTTTCAATGTTTTATTCAACATAAACAATACTCGTTCTTTTTCTGTTAATAGTGATTAATATGCTTTCATTATACCCAAGAAGTTACCTGTCGCCTTGTTTACGAAGCTGAAATAGGTGCCATCGGGTGAAGGTACTACAATACAGTCCCTTTTGTCGCGGCTACCTGTTCCGAACACTGCATCGAGGTAGTTCAGGAACACCTCTTCCACATCTTCCTTGAACTCTGTAGCCAAGGGTGTATCAAGTGCCCATTCGCCATCCTCGGTATCGAGACCGCCAAAGATCAAAGTCTTTTTGTTTATTCCACGGAAAGAGACTTCGTCCTCTGCTGCCATCCATGCCCAGTTAATCTGGCACTGGGCCAACACGGGAAAGGTACGACCGGAAGCATCCGTCAACTGGGCGTAAAGACCGATGTAATAGTCCTGATCATTACCAGGCAAGAGCAACATGTAGAGATAATCCTTGATATTCATGGCCAATGCCATCCACTCGTCGTTGCAATCTTCGGGATTGGTATCGAGCTGGTACATGTCGTCACGCTCGACTTCGACACCGTCCACGGTCTCGGTGAATACACCCTTGAAGACCTTATCGCGCACGTTGAACGTGATTTTGGGACGTCCGTTCACGGCATTCTTAATGGTAGAACCCGTCTCTCCGTTCACCAGGAACTCGTTTGTCCCTGCATTGCTCTTGAAATGGGTAATGCGGGTGTCGCCAATCTTCAATGGAGACTCTACACAAATCTCTTCGGGAGTAAAGCGGAAACGGCATTCGTTTGATACAAGTTGGCCATCCACATACTGATAAACAACTCCCTTACGATTGCTCATATTGAAATCGGTCATAACGGCAAGCTGACCGTCTTCCATTTCGATGTCGCGGAAATAGGAATTGTCGGCAGCAAAGTTTTCGATAACCTTGTTCAACCCTGTGAAATAGGTGTCCCAATCAACGGTGTTCTTCACCATGAAACATCTCTTCTGCGCCTTCAACGACTTGAGATAGATGGTATCACCCTCGGCACTGTGACCCATGATGATGAAATCATTTTCGCCATTCCATCCGTATCCAGGCACATTCAACTGCGGGTCGGCCAACTTGGTAATCAGGTTATAGGTAGCAAAGGTCAACACCGGAGCTTCGGAATGCTGAAGGGTATAGTCAGACTCCTGGGGAGCATACTCTTTGGCCATCTCCTCCTCTGTAGCTTCGAGATAGAAGAAATCCTTGTCGGTCTGCATGGTTACACGACCATTCTCATTGAACTTCATCAAGAAGGTATATACACCATACTGAGAGGCATCGGGTGAATAGTCGAAACGCCATCCGTACTCCGATGAGGTCAGCAACTCCTTATGCTCGCTGATGTACTGGTCCACAATTTCGCTGGGATTGCGGTAATCTTCCTCATCACAAGCTGTGGTGAGAAACACGGTTGCCAAAAGGGGCAATATATACTTAAACTTTTTCATATCAATACAATTCAACCTCACCGTTAATAATTTCACCTATAATATAGTTTCCATCGTGGATGTAGTCTCTCTCCTCGGGCCATCCCAACTCGGCCTTGATGGCCTTGTAAACGGCATCCTGGAACTTGTCCACATTGATACCCCACACATCGCGCATCCATTCATCCACGATACGTTCCTTCTCACGGATAATCTTGCGGGCCGACTCACTGTTAATCTGGTCAATCAGATAGTTCCAAGCAGCGGGAGAGTTCACCAACTTCACTGAAAGGATTTCCACAAAGTCCTCGTCTTCCTTGGCCTTTGAATAGGCTGTGATGAATCCCTCTTCACGAGCGGCAGGATTCGATGTGTTAGTCCAGGCAGAAGTGTAAAGGCCCTTGGAAAGCACACGGTATTCGCCGTCGTAATCCTTGTTGTTCTGTTGCAGAATGTGGGCAAACTCGTGGTGCATGGTATGGAAATACATCACAAACTCCTCCACGTTCTTCGGTGACAGATTATTTACATCGTACAGATAAATCTGACGGCCACCTTCGGCAAAACCCTTGGTCTCGGTACCCGACTCATTGAGTGCCTTGGAACCAATAACCAACATCTCCTTGATGGTGAATTTTGCAAAATCTGCCGAATCCAGATATTCGATATAGGGATCCATCCATACGCGCTTCAACATGGAAAGGAACGGAAGCATTTTCTCTTCTTTCACGGGAGTCAAGTTCTTACCCATATCCTGACGGCCGTCTTCCCAACGATATACGATACGGATGTTGTAAGGCTTGGTAAAGTTTTCGTAAATATACTTACCTATTTCTGTGGTATCCCACATGGCGGCTTCGGGCATTTCGATAATAGAGCCGCTGATCTCATCCTCGTCACAAGAGGTAAAGAGGAACGATGACAACCCTAACACCAGGCAGGGCATCAACCAAAATATTCTTTTTATCTGTTTTGTCTGCATACTTCTACATTACTTATTGTTAGGAGAAATTACGCCGCCCCATCCCATAGGATGCATCTGAATGGCAGCCTGCTTTGCACTCTCAGGAATGTTGTCGTTTGTCGGATTGGGCTTGATACCGTTTCCTTTTGCCTGATCAGGAATCTGGCAAGCACGACGACGGTCGCCAGCTACCAACGTATCGGTAGGATGAGTCACTGAAGTGTGAACAATAGGAATATCGTAACGACGGACATCGAACCAACGGAGTCCTGTGCCCAAGAATTCGGCCTTACGCAAGGCAAGGATGGTATTCGTATAAGCGAACTTCTCCAAATTGGCCTCGTCTGTGAAATCGCAGAAATAGGGGAAATACTCAATATACTCGCGCCAAGCAGGCAAGGCCTTGGTATCAATACCGAAATAGGACTGCACCTCAGCAGACGTGATAGCCTTACCATCCCATGAATTTCTACTCAAACGGGTTGAGAGGAATGTGTTGATGTCAATCAAAGCATCGTCATAATTACCCAACATGACATTGGCCTCGGCACGATTCAACAGCACCTCTTCCATAGTCAACAAAGGAATGGAAGAAATCAGCACACCATAGTTGGCATTCAATCCATCCTGTTGGAAATAGTATGACCAAATGGGACGGTGAATCAGGTAGTCGTATCCACCGCTGGTCTGATAAGCCCAACCATAACCGAAAATACCACCCTTATAAATTGAGGTACGGATAGCTACGGTCATACCATATCGCCAATAAGGCTGATAGTACATGTTGGAGGCAGCTGCAACCAAAAGGAGGTTGGCAGGCTCGGCAGACGAGGTATAAAGCATCTGTGCATCGTAATAGTCGCCCAAGTAATCACTGGAAGGATCATTCAGCTGACGCAACATGCTGGCAGGATTATCGGTCTTCACATCTCCCAGCACGAGATTGGCATACTTCAATGATTCGCGGAAATTGGCTTCGCCACCCTTCCACAAATAGAAACGTGAAGCAAATGCGTATGCTGCCTTGCGGGTAAAGTGATAAGCCGGTGCATTTTCATACGTAGCAGGCAACAGTTCCAATCCCTCTGTCAAATCCTTCTCAATCAAGCGATAGGTCTCTTCCAAGGTTTCACGCTCGTATGTCGGATTCAATGTTGTTTCGGGTTCTGTAATGTAGGGAACACCCAATTCCGTTTCTGCCGTTGCAGGATTGTATGTCATACAGAAGATGTTGGCCAACATAAAGTGAGCGTATGCACGGCAAAGCAGTGCCTCACCACGAGCATTGCGCACTTCGTCACCACGACCATTGGCCTCGAACTCCTCAATGGCCTCCAACGCATGGTTGGCAGCCGCAATGGCTTTGTATGCTTCGTTCCAATAATAGGCCGGAGTACCTTGCCATGTCTCAACCACATCTCTCCACAAATAGGATTGCTGCAATTCGGGATCATCCAAAATGGCACTCAATCCACGGTCACCCGAACAGTCAGACATAGCCTCGGCAAATGCGAAGTCAGCTTCGGGATAAGCAGTAGCGAGCAAATTCTCTATAAACTCAGGCGTGTCCAAATATACACGGTTATCCGGGTCTTTATCCAAGAAATCGTCGCAAGAGACAAAAGACAAAGACAATACGGCAAGACACAACCAATATTTCAATCTTTTATTCATTGTATTCTACTGTGAATTATATTAGAAATTTGTACTAATCTTGAAAGTAATCTGCTTGGGGGTAGGCATAGCCACACCACCTGACTGAACGAACTCGGGATCCTGACCGTTCAACTTTGAATCGCTGTAAACCAACCAGAGGTTAGATGCTGTCATACGGCAAGTCAAGTTGTTCAAGCCAATCTCCTTCACCCAAGGCTGAGTGAAGTTGTAAGACAATGCCACTTCCTTCAAACGGATAAATCCGCCGTCAGCCACGCGTACATCTGAATAGTTATAGGCAGTGTATCCATATTCCAAACCGGCAATGGTAGACACCTGACGCGATGAAGCGATTACAGGCACATTGGTCTTGCGCTCATCACCGGGAACCATCCAACGGTTGTTGAAACTTTTGCTCATGGCCTTCATATCGCTATATGATGAAGCGAACTCAGAGTTCAGACGAATCTTGTTTCCAAATTGATATGAGAAGAACACATCTGCACTCCAATTCTTCCAACGGAATGAGTTACGCAAACCTCCCGTTACAGAGGGGTCGATACTGCCCTCGTACTTCAAATATGCCTGACCGTTACGATCCTGGAAGTTGATGTCGGTGCTGGTGGCGATTCCGTTCTCATTATAGACCATGGGGAATCCCTCTTCCGACAAGCCGGCAAAGCGGTATGAATACAGTCCGTGGAAAGCATTTCCTTCCAAGGGTACACCCTCAGGCATACACATACCGACCGCGTTGTAGATAGCGTCCAACTCTGTTACTTCATCCTTTGAATAAGAGAAGGTGAAATGGGTACTCCAATTAAAGTCACGTTTTACAATGTTCTGGGTTGTAATGGTGGTTTCAACACCCCATGCTTTACCCTTACCTACATTACCCCACTTCCATGCCTGACCGCCGACACCGGAGTTCTGTGTCTGGGCAATCATGTCGAAGGTCTTACGGGTGTAGAAGTTGGTGCTGGTGCTGATGCGCTCGTTCAAGAAGCCCATATCAAAACCAATATTCAACTCGTACTGCTTTTCCCATGTCAAGTCGTCGTTGGCCAACTGATTGATGTAGAGAGAAGGTTCCTCGTCAGACTTGTTCGGATTGGTCAAAGGACGCCACGTGTTGTTGTAATAATAGATTACGTATGAGTTGTTGATAGGGCCCAAATCGGCGGTCAAACCATACGAACCACGAAGAGCCAAAGATGAAAATGCATCGCAATTCTTCATCCATGCTTCATCCAAGATATTCCACTTGGCACTGACACTCCAAGTAGGCAACCAACGAGAATTGTCTGTGCGACCCATACGGTTAGATCCATCATAACGTCCAATCAAACTCAACGTATATCTATCCATGAAAGACATACCTACAGTGGTAAACATACCTACCTGACGATCGTAACCTTCAGCATAATCGTAATATTCTGCACCCTTGACAAGCAAATCCTGCATCATGCGCCAATCCAACATGGGTGAATTACCACCACTCCATGAGAAAGCATAACCGTTGAACATGTTAGCAGTACGGTCGGTACGCTTCACGTCGATACCCACCATGGGGTTGATACGGAAATTCTCACCGATAATCTTGTCGTAATTAGCCGTAGCACGCATATAGATGCTGTTCATGGTGTTGCGCTTGGTGTTATAGAAACCTCCGTCCTTCATCACCACCTCGGGCAATGCATCGGGATTTTCGGGGTCTTTATACAAGAACTTGTTGCTTCCGGCCATAGTGGCATCATCGGCAGCACGGTAAGCATTGGCATAGTTGCTGTTATCGTAAATCTTATGTTCTGTCTCGAATACATTCGCACTGTATGCCAGCAAACCGGTCAACGTCAATTCAGGGATAGGCTTCCACTCCAATTCGCCCTGCAACTTTATATCGAACTGCTCCATCTCCATGATGTTGTTCTCCAACTCGCTCAAGATGTTGAAAGGAGCATAGTACTGACGATAATACTGGTAATTGCCATTTTCGTCGTAAGGAGACATTGTGCGGCTGGTAGAAACGGCATAGCTATAGGGATTGATGTCGAAGTCGCGCTCGTATTCACCCGTTACCACATTCAAATTACGGTCTTCTGTACCAGGTCCCATCTGATTACGATACGAAGCATTTGAAAGCATGGTGAACTTCAAATTCTTGCTCAACTCATAAGTGGAGTTGAACGAAGCTGTATATAAATCCAATGAGTTACCCTTAGTCCATCCCGGGTCACCACGGTAGCTCAATGAGGCACGATAACCACCCTTGTCCGAACCACCTGTAATACTCAAACTGTGATACTGCTGTACATTCTGTTCAAACAACTCCTCGAACCAATCCGTATTCACTTGTTCCAAATAGCGTTCGTATCCGGCTATAGCCTGAGGAGTGTTGGCCAACAATCCCTTATAAATCATATCATTCATCAGGAAGTAGCTACCACCATTCTGCACACGACCGGAAGACATGTCTGCATGGTAAAGGAATCCCTTTTGCTTCATTTCCTGATATACCGACATCTGGTCCTGAGAGTTCATAATGTCGTATTGTGAATAGGAGGGGCGCAAGCGATAGGTAAATTCTCCTGAATATGACATGGATGACTGTCCCTTCTTACCACGCTTGGTGGTGATAACAATCACACCATTACGAGCACGGGCACCATAAAGACCTACTGCATTGGCATCCATCAACACCTGGAAGTCTTCAATATCTTCGGCACTTATACCTGCGATACGTGAGCTCAACATGGTTGATGCATCACCCGAAGACAAGTCATCGGCAGACATCTCCTGTACATCTTCCAGAATCACACCATCGACCACATACAAGGATTGGGTGTTACCATAAAGTGATGCAGATGCACGCACACGCATCTTAGGAGCCACACCGAATGTACCCGACACTGATTGTACGGTCACACCCGCAACACGTCCTTGCAACGCATGGCTGATGTCGGCCACACCATCAATCTTGGCTTCCTCGGCAGTCACCTTCTGAGCGGCACCAGTAAACATCTTACGGTCAATCTTCTGGAAACCGGTTACAACCACGTCTTCTATCACTTCTACATCGGGTTGGAGCACAATGTTCAAACCTGTAGCAGGAGTGACTTCTTGACTTTTCATACCGGTATAAGATATTACCAATTTTGTAACACCGGCAGGAACTTCCAACGCAAAGTTTCCATCCATATCTGTAGCGGTACCCACCGTAGGGACTTCCTTACATTGAACGGCAGCACCAATAATCGGGAAATTGTCCTCACCAGAAATGACCGTACCCGAAGCCGTAGTTTGCGCCAAAGCTCCGAGAGGCATGAGGAGGGACAAGACCCATAAAAAGATTTGTTTTCTCATCTCTATAGTTTTTATTCGATCTGTTTTTAGTTCTGATTCCTTACTTTACTTCACCAAGAACTTTCCGCTCTCAGCCTTCTTGCTGGCTTCCATTACACGATAAATGTAAACGCCCTTGGCCATACCTTCCAACGGCAGGCTCTCTGATTCGCTTGTCAAACGGATGTCCTTGCAAAGATTACCAGCTACATTGTACACTTGCAACTGGCGGTTTGCTGCATCAGCAAACTGGCAATAGAGGACGTTGTCCTTGGCATACACCTTAGCAGGAGTTGCCTTCACCTCTTCAACAGAAAGAGCAGGGTCGTTGGTGAAAGTAAGCGTAATTGTCACTTTCTCATCAACAGCATTTGCCAACCAGGCAGTAACCTCTATTTTGCGAGTTATATAACCCGAAACCATAAAGGTAGGTGCGCCTATCAACAAATCTACCACTTCATTTGCGGGCAAAACTCCCATCTTTTCAGATTCCATTCCTTCAAATAAAGGCACACAAGTTCCTCCAAAACATACTTGAATAGAACCACTAATTGCTTTTGTTTTCACATAAAGTCCTGTTTGTTTTGATGTCAAATTCTTCACGCACAAGCCTGAATGGAGTTCCATAGCTTCAGCATCATCGTGCCCCGCCACGGTTAATTCCGTTCCATTTTCAAGAACTGTACCATCTGACAATTGAAAAGCTAAGCCTTGAGCAAGACTCGCCATATTGCACATCGCAGCAATAAAAAAAGTAGAAATTTTCTTCATATTTTAATTTATTATTTATTCATCAATATTTCCAAGATTTACGTTACATTGAGCAGCTTGCAATACTCCATCATTGTCGTTATACACAAACGCAACTACAGAAAGATTCTCAGGTTTCCATGCTGCATTCAATTCAAAGTCATTATGACACTTTGTCTTCTCTTCTCCCAAAGTCAAGGATATATCCTCGCCCCATGTGCCATTGATGGCGCCACGGAAGACATGGTTGTGAACATATTTGGGGTCATACTTACCTGTCGGCAATTTCTGCATAGCAATAATGCTATCTTCAACAATCCATAATTGAAGTTTTCCTGATATAGCAGCCAAAGCTATCATATCAACATTAACTGATAAAATTGAATCAGATGAAAGATTAGCATTTACTGCCAATTGAACCTGCGATTCACGTTGCAATTCGTTATAAACGGCTCCACTCCAAGATAAATAATTATCTAACAATCCACCACGTCGATTAACCATTCCCGAAGGATAGAATTCAACTCCTACAGCCGTTGCATACGCATCTCCTTCGGGTTGTTTTAATCCATCAGGATAAGGATAAGCCAACATTCCGGCATGCATACTCACAACAATTAGATTATCATGATAAGCTTCATGCAATTGTGTAGCAACATCATGTGCATTAGGGCAATTCAAACATCCTTGTCCCGTATAATCCTCCAACAGCACTACGCGTTGGGCTGTTACACCCTCAACCTCCAAGAAACGTTCGTCTTCCGAAATATTCTCACAAGCTGTAAAAAGAGCTGCTGCTATACCTATTATATATATATAGTGTTTCTTCATCTTCGATTAAAAGCTATAGTTATAAGAAATATTCACACCCTTGCTGGCTGGGACATAACGGCACACACCACCCGAGCAGTTGTATCCGGCACGTGTGCGGCCATATCCAGCCATGATACGGTGGGCATTGTAGTTGAATGTCACCGAAGCCATGTAGTAATGCTCCTTGTCTCCGTATTCAAGACCGCCATTGATAGCAGGCTTTCCATACATATCGCTAACGGTGAACATCAAATATGGAAGAACGGAGAGTTCGAGCAAACCATACATCCAATCGCCACTCTCGTGTGAAGTGGTCAAGTATTGCAATTCACCACGAAGGGTCAGTTTCTTGTTGAACTGATATTTTCCTTCACCCACAAAGATGTCGGAATTAATCATTCCTCCATGTCCCTCAATCACTCCCTGGTTGTAACGTTGATTCATGTACATCAAATTCAGCTTGAAGGCACTGGAGATTTTTTTCTCCAACTGGAGATTAATATCCTGGTAGTAGGTCTCGTCTCCGAACTTGAAGAAAGAAGAGGTATAGCCATCCGTACCCATCAGTTTACCATCAGTCACAGGCTTACGGTCGATAGCACGGATATAGCTCATATTCAACTTGAGCGATGTGCCATACTTGCCACCCAACAGAGTCTTGCGTTTGAAGGTATAGCCAAACTCGCCTTGCATCGCCCACTCTCCGTTTGCCATCTGTGTAGCGTAGGGATAAAGGGCCGCCAATGCGTAGGTATGCTGATAAGCAAATGCCGGCATGTGATTAAGAAAGGCACTGGTACCATTCACCGAGCGGCGGCTACGGAAGGACATATCTTCGCTACGCTTGGCTTGTACCAAAGCACTCATACCACGTTTTGAATACGAACCGGAGAGCATCAAAGCATTACCTTTCTTATAAATATACCCATTGTCAAACGAAGGGTCCTGACTCTTCATGGCATACTCGGCCATCAAGCTATAGTTGCCTTGCTGATAACGGGTGCGTACATCAAAGGCTGTTACCACTTCAGGCAGGTTCAAGCGCTGAACAGGATTGAGCATGATATTCTCATCATCCTCCTTCTTACCCACAAACGATGCACCCACCATCCAGTTGATGCCTTTGTCCTGCATCTGGGTACTGAAGCGGTCGATATTCAACTCTGCATCAGCACCGGCAACGATGGCTTCGTCATCCCAATTCCAATAACGGCGTTGAAGGCCTCCCAACAGTTTCACATTAAGTCCATCGATGGCTGATACATTCAAGCGAAGGCCACGGATAGAGTTGTCAATACCCAAGCTACGCTCTTCGTAAGCACGGAAAATTAAGCCGCTTCCGAATTGGTCGTAAAAATCGCCAAGGGTCACTTCGAAGCCATTACCCAACTTACCTTTTACATAAATATGAGGAACTCCCCATCCTTCAAAATCCCGTTCAAAACCCGGAAGAGGATATTCCATAAATTCCAAACGCGCACCGGCATCCACCCATTTGCTACGCAGGTGAAGGTCAGCATACGTATTGGTCAGAAGATCGGAATTGCTATCGTATTTTGTACCAATTGCATCGTCCTCTTGAGGCAACAAAATGTCACTCTGAATGCTACCATTCAAAGTGACACCTTCCTGTGCGGCAAGGCCGACAGACATTGTTGCCATACCGAATATGGCAACCATTCGTGTTAATTTCAACATTCTCTAATATTCTTTACTCCTTTTTAAAACCAAGCGGTTCAGTTATTTCTTTTCGGCCAAGATTTCGCGCACCTTCTCAATCAAATGCTCTTCAGCACCTTCGGTGTATCCGCTTCGTTGGTCAACAATCTTGCCATTGCCATCGATGATGAATACGTGCGGAATCATGTTTACACCCAATGCACGCTTGAAATCGCTGTTCGGGTCAAGCAACACATCATACTCCCAACCATTACCGTCGACCAACGGTTTCACTTTGTTCACCTGATGAGCCTGATCAATTGATACGGCAATCACTTTTACGCCTGTCTCATCCTGCCAATCAACATAATTCTCGTGAATGGCATTCAATTCGCGGTTACAAGGTTTGCACCATGTGGCAAAAAAACTGATGATAAAAGGTTTACCATCGTTACTCAATTTGGCCGTATCAATAGTCTTTCCTTCCAATGTCTTCAACTTCACAGAAGGGAGTTGGGCATACAAGGCTGTACCCAACAAGGCAAATACTACCAAACACAAAAATTTCTTCATAGTTCTTAGCATATTTTTCATTTCGGATGCAAAAATAGGTATAAAGACTGAATAATTAATCGGTTTTAAGTTAAAAAAGCGCAATTCGTTGCTCCTTTTGTCAAAATCGCCTACATTTGCCGACGTTTTAACATCAAAAACTAAGAAAAGCATAAATATGAGAAGAATATTCATTTTTACATTACAAGTTATTTGCACACTGACAATCACTGCACAGACAACCGGTAAAGCCCGTTTACAAGCTTTTGCTTTTTCCGAAACAACTTACATCAACAAGTTATCCGATAACGGATTATGGGCTGTAGCCAGCAATGTGGATGCCAATGATGCCACACTGTACAATTACCCTTATTTGCTGGACATCACAAAGGGCACCTCAATCTCACTCCTGAGCGAAGCTGAAAAACTATCGTCACCGGATTGTTGTGCAAACGACATTACGGATGATGGAAAAATTGTTGTCGGTGCCCACCAAGGAAAACCTGCCATTTGCCGCATTGGAGATAATGGTTCGGTCACTTGGGAATATTTGCCCACGCCATCGTACATCAGCAATGCACGTGGACACATCATTGCCACTACCCCCGACGGTTCGTGCATGGTCGGTACCGTCACCAATAACAGCCAAAATTTTGACGGTGGTTACAAAGAATACCCCGTCATGTGGAAAAACGGAGAATTGGTTGAACTCCCCAATATACCAGCAGGTAGAGACGGTTACGAACTAAGCCGTTTGATGGACATTTCTGCTGACGGAAATATCCTTATCGGAGGATTGATGTACATTTATCCTTCTGACATCCAGCAGTATGTATATTACGTAGCCGAACAGAAAGCAGAGATCATAGGAACCAGCGAATTCTTCTCTACAGGAAGTACCGTCACCACAGTCTGCATGAGCACAAACGGTGAATGGGTGGGAGGAAAAGCACGCTTGATAACTCCTATTGAAGGTTCACAATTCCCCGATGAGCAAGAGATACCCTATCGTTACAATACACGAACAAAAGAGTTCACCGCCTACACCACCAGCGAACATCACGAAGCTGCAACTACCGCCATCTTCAACAATGGACTGATGGCTGTAGCATCACCCATCGGCAACCCTTACCGCACACAGATGTATTTCATCGATGGTTATTACTACAACCTTGAATTGATTTTAAGCGAACGGTATGGCATTGATTTCATGTCGGCCAGTGGTATAGACAATTCCGGTCTTGCCATCTCGACCTCGGCCGACGGAAAGACAATTGCCTGTTTCTCAGTCAACGAAGGAAACTATGTTGTCACTCTCCCCGAAACCATTGAGGAAGCTGCTAAGGGAGTAAACCTCTTGGCCCGCTCTACAGTATCACCTGCTGCCGGTTCATCCTTCTCATATTTCCGCAGCATAGCCGTCACATTTGACAAAGCGCCGACCGTTGTGAGTGGAAAACAAGCCGCACTCTACAAGGAAGGAAGCGACACACCGGTACGTACCTCGGCCAACATTGCTCCGGCCAACGACCTGCCCACATGCACCACATTCAACATCAACTTCCGCAACACTCCGCTCGAAGACGGTGTAAAGTATACGGTAAAAGTACCCGCAGGCACATTCCGCCTGGGTAACACCGACACGTATAACCGCGATATAGAAGTTACTTACGTCGGACGTAGTGAAAAGCCCGTAAAAGTTGTAGGTGTGAATCTGGAAGATGGCACCGAAGTGGCCTCATTAAGCTACAATATCCCCGTAGCCATGCAATTCGACACAGAAATTGCTCTGACAGAAGGAAGCAAAGGTTCACTTTATCAAGAAGGAATATCCACACCTATCAGCGACCTCACATTAGCCACATCAGCCAATATGTTGGCTGCTTATCCGGGCACCAAGCGCAACTTGTTCAAAGGCATCAACTATATCGTAAAAATTCCTGCCGGTGCCGTTACCGACATTACGGGAAGTTGCGCCAACGAAGAGATTACCTATACGTATGTAGGAGCATACGTACCTGAGCCACCGGCCGACACCCTGTTGTTTGCTGACGACTTCACCGACCCCTCTACATCGTACAACAACTTCATGCTGTACGAAGGCGACCACCTGACACCCAACAGCACCGCCCAAGCATGGCAGTTCGATGCAGACAACACACCTTGGTATTTCGGTATCCGCGAGAGTGAAGACTCCTACGACTATTGTGCCGGAAGTGTATCCATGTACAATCCCGCAGGCAAATCCGACGATTGGATGGTGACAACTCAGATATACCTGCCCAACGAATACTGTTACCTCGACTTCAATGTACAATCCTACCTGAGTAGCAAAAAGGACAGTTTGCGAATCTATATCTATACCGACGATGCTGTCTATACGGCGATAAACAAGGATTTCATCGACCGCGTGAAAGCTGAAGGTGTATGCATTCATGCCGAACTGGCCACACCAGGAGGCAATCAGGAATATTTGAGTGGCGACTGGATGCACTACCGTATTCCGCTTGGACAGTTTGCAGAGAAGAACATCTACATTGCCTTTGCCAACGAATGTACCAACCAGAGCGCCCTCTTTGTGGATGACATCGAAGTAGTGTACAAGAGTAACTGTCTGTTGGCACTTAACAGCAAGACAACGGTGGTGAATCAATCGGAAACAACTGTCAGTGGAGTAGTTAAAATCACAGATGAGACAAATACCTACAATGAAATAAAGGTATTCTTCCGTAACGAAGAGGGCACTGTGAGCGACACTCTCCATACCACTAATATCTCCCTCAAGAAGGGTGACATATTCGAATTCAGTTTCAACAAGAAAATGCCTTTGGCCATAGGCGAAGAGAATACTCTCACCATGGGTGTTATCTTGGGCGAGGATACCAAAACAACTGATTTCATCATCAAGAATCTGGCATTCGAGACTACCAAGCGAGTGGTGATAGAGGAGGTTACCGGCACCTGGTGCAGCAACTGTCCTGACGGCATGGTAGCCATCGAACACATGCAGGAGGCTCTGCCCGGACAGATTATCCCCGTATGTATTCATAATCAAGACATTTATGCCAACGATGACTACATGACCGCACTCGGTCTGACAGCACTTCCAACCGCCCGTGTAAACCGTCGCGACACCATCACGTCGCCCATTGTCATTAACACCGACACGTATGAATACTCATTCACCTCTGTAAGTGGAAACGAATCGTGGATGGATCACGTACTGAAGGAGTTGGAAACCGAAGCGGATGCCAACATCACGCTGAGCAAGGCTGAGTTTGACCGCAAGACAGGTAATCTCACCGTAAGTACCGATGTGACATACGCCATCAGCAAAGCCGGTGTAACAGCCAACCTCTTCTTCGTGTTGCTGGAAGACGGATTGATGGGTGTGCAAACCAACGGACGCGCCAACATGACCGACCCCATCTACGGCGATTGGGGAAAGAACGGCAAGTATGGCGGCCAGGCCAGTGTACAGATTGCTTACCACGATGTGGCACGTGCCATATTGGCCGAAAGCCAGAGTACAATCAGTGGTTATTCGGGATTAATCCCTGCCACTGTAAAAAGTGGACAAGCCATCAACAACAACATCACTATCGAAGGTGCACTGACCGCTTTGGCAAATCCCTTGAATGGCAAAGTTGTCTGCATGTTGTTGGATGCCAACACCGGCCGTGTCATCAATGCCGACGTATGCAATCTGACGGATGCTGACCCTTATTCGATTGACGAAATGGCAGAAACTCACGTATCGGTAACTACCCAACAAGGAAACATCATTGTTACTGCCACCAAGGCTCGCATAGCTCTCTACACATCAGAAGGTTGGCTACTTGACGAAACGTACGTTTGCGGTTCAGCCACCCTCAATACTAACGGCTATCAAGGTATCGCCATCGTCCATATCCTTTGCGATGGACAGGCAGAGGTACGTAAACTCCTTGTAAAATAAAGAAAAGCATACCCGAATGTGTCTATAAAAAAAATATTTACTACCTTTGCCCCGCTAACAACAACTAATATATAAAAACAGAATCGGACAATGAAAAAACATGTAATGTTATGCTGTGCCGCCTTAGCGATGACTATGGGACTGACGGCACAGGAGAGACCCCGCAGAAGCGGATTGGAGGATGTAAACAAGGTAAGGGACCTAACGTTGGACAGCCTCAACAAAGCCAACACAGCACGCCCCGTTGCAGGGTCAAGCCGCAAGGGCAACAACCCCGTACTCTTCCTGGTAGGTAACTCCACCATGCGTACAGGCACATTGGGCAACGGAAACAATGGCCAATGGGGATGGGGATACTATGCAGGCGAATATTTCGATCAGGACCGTATCACAGTAGAGAATCATGCCTTGGGTGGCACCAGCAGCCGTACCTTCTACAACCGTCTGTGGCCCGATGTACTGAAAGGTGTACAGAAAGGCGATTGGGTCATTATCGAACTTGGTCACAACGACAACGGCCCGTACGACGAGGGACGTGCCCGTGCCAGCATACCCGGTACAGGCAAGGATTCGCTGAACGTGACCATCAAAGAGACAGGTGTCAAGGAAACGGTTTATACCTTCGGTGAATACATGCGCCGTTTCATCAACGATGTGCGTAGCAAGGGAGCATACCCCATCCTGATGTCGCTCACTCCTCGCAATTCGTGGGATTCAGAAGGTGTACTTACCCGTAAGAAAACCAACTTTACCCCGTGGATTAAGGAAGTTTGTGCAGAGGAATACGTTCCCTTTATCAACTTGGAAGAGATTACAGCCCGCAAGTACGAACAGTTTGGCCCTGAAAAGGTAAATTACATGTTCTATGGCGACCGCATCCACACCAGCGAGTTCGGTGCACGCATCAATGCACGCTCAGCAGCAGAGGGAATCGCAGCCTGCCCTGGTTTGGAGTTGAAGAAGTATCTGAAACCTTTGGTGACGCCCACCGTACCGGGCTTGAAGCGCCAACCGGGCAAACCTGTCGTATTCTTCACCGGTGACTCAACCGTAAAGAACAGCGACAGCGATGAAGATGGCATGTGGGGACTCGGCAGTGTAGCTGCCTGTGCTTTCGACACTACCAAGGTGACGCTCTATAACCATGCCCGTGCCGGACGCAGCTCACGCACTTTCCTCGACGAAGGACGTTGGGACGAGGTTTACAACAGCCTCCAGCCCGGTGACTACGTTTTCATCCAGTTCGGTCACAACGACATGGGACCTATCAACACAGGCAAGGCACGTGCCGTCATCAACGGCATTGCAGACAGCAGCCATGTATATCTGATGGAAGCTACCCGCAAGTACAAGGTTGTTTACACCTTTGGATGGTATCTGCGCAAGTTTGTGCAGGATGTACGTGAGAAGGGAGCCACTCCTATCCTTGTCAGCTTCACTCCGCGCAACGAGTGGCCTAATGGCAAGATTGAGCGTCGCCCCGACAGTGCTGCCTTGTGGACCAAACAAGTGGCTGAGCAGACAGGTTGCCTCTTCGTGGATTTGCACAACCTTACTGCTGACTACCTCGACAAGAAGGGACAGAAGAAAGCTGCATCTTATTACAAGAACGACCACACCCACCTTTCCAAGAAGGGTGCCGAACTGAATGCGAAGTTACTTGCCAAGGGGCTGAAAGCCGCAGGAGTAGACTTGACGAAGTAAAGGTCATTAGTATCAGTTCCTTATCGTATAGAAGATAAGGCTGAAAGATACGGATGTTGAGCACGAAAGATTCAAATCTTCAAGCCTCAACATCCGTATCTTCTTTTTGCGGGAAGAATAGTAATCCTGTTAATGAAAGAATGGTAATCCTGTTAATGAAAGAATGGTAATCTTATCGAAGTACGAATAGTATTCCTCTGAAGGATGTACACTTTTTTTTTGTGTGTCAATGCGGACATTATTTTTTCACCTTTGCACCGCCAAGATATGGAATAAAGTCCTTACCTTTGCAACAAATAAAAGTATAACCCATTAACTGTTTGAAACCATGAGTACGAGAACCTATTTATTGAAGTAGCGAACGACCGTCATTGACAAAAAGAGAGGAGAACTAATGGGTTACTCCTAATAAAAACAAGAGGGCGTGCCAGGATTCAACCATGACACACCCTCCTGTTTTTTATTATCCCTAAGAAAAGTCCTTATCAAATATACTTCTGCTGTTTCAATTCCTCCACGGCAATTTCCAATTCCTTATACCACTCTTCACCAAACTTGCGTATGAGCGGTTCGCGCAGGAACTTATAGACGGGCATATCCTTGGCCTTGCCCAATACTACGGCAGCTTTGCAGACATCCCAACGGTGATAGTTCACGGCCTTATAAGGGCCATAGTCACCGATACGGATGGGATAGAGATGGCACGATATAGGTTTGTAGAAGTTGCACTTGCCTGCCCGATAAGCCTTCTCGATGGCACAATAGCAGCTACCATCCTCGCCATAGCAGGTGAAGACACAATCCTTGCCGTTGACGATGGAAGTGACCAAGTCCCCCTCCTCGTCGGTATAGGCCACACCCTGCTTGTCAATCACCGCACGCGCCTCGGGCGAAAGGTCGTCCCAAATGACAGGAAGCACCTCCTCAATCTCGGCCACCTCGTCCAGTTCCAACGGCGCACCGGCATCACCTTCGATGCAACACTCACCTTTGCAAGCAGAAAGGTCGCAGAAGAACTTCTCCTTCAGCACATCCAGGCTTACAACAACATCATCTATTTGGATCATAAATATACGAAAGTGAAAAGTGAAGAGTGAAGAGTGAAGAATCCAATAAACCAATGAACTCTCCACTCCTCATTCTTCACTCTTCGTTCTTAATTCTTCACTTAATCAGGCACTTTCCATTCATCTCTGCCGGTTGGGGCAATCCCATGATGTGCAGGATAGAGGGAGCCACATCGGCCAACACACCGTCTTCCACCTTGGCATCCTTGTTCTCGGTTACGTAGATGCAAGGTACAGGGTTCAATGAGTGGGCGGTATTGGGCGTGTCGTCGCTATTGATGGCATTGTCGGCATTACCGTGGTCGGCAATGATGATGGCCTCGTAACCAGCGGTCTTGGCAGTTTCGATAACATCCTTCACGCAAGCGTCAACGGCCTTCACGGCAGTCTCGATAGCACTGTAGATACCAGTGTGACCCACCATATCGCCATTAGCGAAGTTGACAACGATGAAGTCGAACTTCTCTGTCTGGATAGCCTCCACCAACTTGTCCTTCACCTCGAACGCACTCATTTCGGGCTTCAAGTCATAAGTAGCCACCTTGGGTGAAGCGACCAAAATACGCTCCTCGCCTTCGTAGGGAGTCTCGCGGCCACCGTTGAAGAAGAAGGTTACGTGTGCATACTTCTCTGTCTCGGCAATGTGCAACTGGCTCTTGCCTTGTGCGCTCAGGTACTCGCCAAGGGTGTTCTGTACGTTCTCCTTGTCGAAGAGGATGTGTACACCGGTGAACGAAGCATCGTACGGAGTCATGCAATAGTACTGCAATCCGGGGATGGTGTGCATACCTGCCTCGGGCATATCCTGTTGGGTCAACACTACGGTCAACTCCTTGGCACGGTCGTTGCGGTAGTTGAAGAAGATAACCACGTCGCCCTCCTTGATAGTTCCGTCAACGGTAGCGTTGTGGATAGGCTTTACAAACTCGTCGGTCACACCTTCGTCGTAGCTCTCCTGCATGGCCTGTACCATATCGGTAGCCTGCTTGCCTTCGCCATTAACCAACAGGTCATAGGCAACCTTCACACGCTCCCAACGCTTGTCGCGGTCCATAGCATAGTAGCGTCCAACGATAGAGGCCACATGTCCGGCACTCTTGGCGCATTGGGCAGTCAGTTCTTCAATGAATCCCTTACCGCTCTTAGGGTCGGTATCACGACCGTCCATGAAGCAGTGGATATACGTGTTTTCGACGCCATACTCTTTGGAGATGTCGCACAACTTATACAAATGATCAAGCGAACTGTGTACACCACCGTTTGAAGTCAATCCCATCAAGTGAATATTCTTGCCATTCTCCTTAGCGTATGAATAGGCAGCTACAACCTGGGGATTCTGCATGATGCTGCCGTCAGCACAAGCACGGTTAATCTTCACCAAGTCCTGATACACAATGCGTCCTGCACCGATATTGAGGTGACCCACTTCGGAGTTACCCATCTGTCCGTCGGGCAATCCCACATTCTCGCCACTGGCCTGCAATTGGGCATGAGGATAGGTCTCAGCCAAGTAGTCCATATAGGGAGTTGCGGTGTTGAAGATTACATCACCTTTACCATGATTACCGATTCCCCATCCGTCGAGAATCATCAAAAGAGCTTTCTTTGCCATAGTCTTTTCTTTATATTATTCTTTAATTTATTTGTATCACTCAAAAAAACGGTGCAAAGTTAGTAATTATTCAGCGAATAATCACACGCTTTCCCTTTCTTTTACCTTAATTTATGGAAAAAACAACTGCGTATATGATTCTTCCAAAAGTTGGCAACTTGTTTTTCTATTTAAGGAGTTTTTTCTCCCCTACAGGGAAAAAGTTTTTCTTCACGAGGGAAAAAACATGGAAAGGCAAAGTAGAAAAAAGCGAGGATATACAATGTAAAAAGAAACAGAACAAAATGGACAAAAATATTTCCCATTTACAAATTTCTGTGTATCTTTGCGGCAATCTAATCCACAAAACTTTAACAAAACGATGAAAAAGTATTTTCTTTTAACATGGTTTCTGCTACTTGCCGTAACCATGCAGGTATGGGGCCAGCAGGCCAAGTATGTATTCTATTTTATCGGCGACGGTATGGGTGTCAACCACGTAAACGGTGTCGAAGCCTATCGGGCAGAATTGGAGGACCGCATCGGCATCACTCCCTTGCTATTTACCCAATTCCCCTTTGCCACCATGGCAACGACTTACTCCGCCAACAGTAAAGTAACCGACTCAGCAGCAGCAGGTACCGCATTGGCTACAGGACACAAGACCAACAATAGTGCATTGGGTGTGTTGCCCGATTTGCAGACACCAGTAAAAAGCATTGCCGTAAGAGCACAGGAGGCTGGTGCACGCGTAGGTATTGCCACCAGCGTGAGTGTTGACCATGCCACACCGGCATCTTTCTATGCCCACAACCGTAACCGCAACGATTCGTATGCCATCGGAAAGGACCTCATCAAAACAGGCTTTGACTTCTATGCCGGCTCCGACTTTTCCCGCCCCACCAACCGCCGAGCACCCGAAGAAGGGACATTGTACGAACAGAGCGAAAAGGCCGGATATACCATCGTACGTGGCTACAAAGAATACCAAAAGAAAGCACGCAAGGCTGACAAGATAATCCTGCTCCAAAGCGAAGAGGCCAGCCAACGCGACCGTGGTTCTATCCCCTATGCCATCGACCGCGAGAAGGGCGACCTCACCTTGACAGAGATTACACGCGCCGGTGTGAACTTCCTCTCCAAGGATTTGTCAAAGGGATTCTTCCTGATGGTAGAAGGTGGCAAGATTGACTATGCCGGTCATGCCGACGATGCAGCCACCACATTTGTCGAGATTGAGGACTTTGACAATGCCATCCGTGTGGCCTACGAATTTTACGAACAACATCCCGACGAAACTCTTATCGTCGTAACCGCCGACCACGAGACTGGTGGCCTTGTGTTGGGCACAGGACAATACACCTTGAACCTGCAGGCATTGAAATACCAACGGATGAGTGTCAGCAAGCTGAGCAGCAAACTGAACGAGTTGCGCAAGAAGACAAACAATAAAGTGACATGGGAAATGGCACAACAAGCCTTGGGCGAACACTTTGGATTGGGCAACCCCTTGAAGTTGAACAAACGACAGGAAGAGCGCCTACGCAAAGCTTACGACGAGAATTTCCAAGACCAAGAGTCGGCCTACGACGAAAGCATGTACCAGAAAGACGAGCGCTTGGCTACTGTTGCCAAAGAAATCATCAACGAAATAGCGATGGTAGGCTGGATGAGCGGAAGCCATTCAAATGGTTATGTACCCGTATATGCCGTTGGAGTAGGAGCTGAAAAGTTCAGCCATCGTGCAGACAACACCGAACTTCCCAAAAAGATTGCCGAAGCGGCAGGATGGGAATGGGAATAATTTATATTTTCAGTTGAAAAGTTGACGAGTTGACAAGGATTTGTACGACATGCTCCCTTACCTTGTCAACTCGTCAACGTGTCAATTGAAACATTAGGAAAAAACGCTATGTCTCCTTTTCTCTATTTTCGAAAATAGAGAAAAGGATTCAATTTCTACACTTTCATACTCCACGCATTGATTTCCATACTGTAGGCTTACACTTACCTACTCAAGAAACCTTCTCATTCCTCTTTATCCACATCCTTTTCAACCTTGTTACTGTGTACCTTGATGTATTCGCTGGGAGTAACTCCATAATACTTCTTGAACACTTCTCTGAAATATTTCAACTCATTGAAACCCAAGCGGTCGCATACCTCTGTTATATTGTACTTGTCAGATAACAACATTTCGCAAGCACGTTGCATACGGGCATCACGTATCAGAGTACTTAGTGACGAGTTGGTAAGCGACTTTATCTTATTATATAAGTTGGTTCGGCTCATTCCCATCTGTGCACACAATTCATCCACACCGAAATCGGGATTGTCTACATGGGCACGAATAACCTCTTTCACCGTAGTGAGGAACTTGGTTTCCTGCTCGATATTGGCCTGCTTTATCTCCTTCAGATTATGCACCTGATCGACTTTGGTAAGTCTGTCATGCAGTTGTTGACGATTTTCGAGTATATTGTAAAGGATAGATTTTATCACAAACAGGTCATAGGGCTTTGCCACATAGTGATCAGCCCGTTGAGAGAAACATTCCTGAACCGTATCCCTATCATCATCTGACGTTATCAAAATAATGGGTATGTGGCTGGTATTTACATTAGACTTCAAAATCGTACATAAATCACCATGCTCCAATTGTATGGCATTCGACGACGCGATAATAATATCCGGTTCGTGCTCCACGACAAGTTCCAACGCAACCTCAGCACTCCGAGCCGTTGAAATACGCCACTCCTTACCCAACGAATTATGGAAGAAATCCAACGCTTCCGTATGTTCATCTATCAACAGGATGTACCCCAACTTCTCCACAGATGCCAACTCCTTCAAGGACATCAGTTCGGGATACGCAGGCAACGATGAGAAGGATTCATTCTCATCACACAACGAATCATTGCGACGATTCTGCTTGATATAATAAAAATGTGTCACAGGGAAGGAAACATTGAACAAATAGCTCGCAGGTGGCATAACCTTGTAATGCATCGTGCCATGATGACGCTTTACCAACCGGCTTATAAGATGCAATTCTGCATCCATCTCTCCCCTGTTCATCCGATTAAGCCCTTTAGGAGATACACCCAAAGGAGCCGAGAGCAATTCGTGGCTGTTAGCCACATTTATGCCCCACCGCATTTTATCCTTATATACGGACAAATATATCACGTTATCAGGCGGAGTCTGACGAATAAGGTTCGATATCAAATTATAAAAGATAAGCTCAATTTTGGAAATATCAATCCATGCCATTATCTTTTCATCCTTCGGTGACATGAACTGAACACGAATGTGATCATGCTCAATAATTGAAAAAAAAGGTTTGACAAACTTCTGAACAAGATTGTTCACATCGCAATATTCAACATACACTTTCTTGCTTTTCCGTATCTTTTCGATGTTCAACAGATTCATGGCCATGATGCATAATTTCTCAACACTATAGTTAGCCATCTGCAAATAATTATACGATTGAGTCGGAAGTTCCTGTTGTTTCATCACCTCATCCATGGCACTTTTTGCCAACATCAGAGGGGTGCGTATTCCATGAACAGTATCAATCAAGAAGCGGTCTTTCTCGGCGGCAACCTTCTGTTCTCTCTTGAACAGGATGTAACGAAATATCAGAGCCAAAATACAAAAGAAACTTATCAAATAAGTCAATATTGCCCCTTTTGAAAGCCACAAAGGAGGATTTACGATGATTTTCAACATCTTTTCGCCAAAAACACGTTCATCTTCCTTGGACACATTCTGAACATGCAACAAGTATTCCCTGGGTTTCAGGTTATGGAAATTCAGCCAATTCTCTTTTTCAATTCTATTCCAATAATCATATTTTCCCATCAACCTCCATCTGAAAAAAGTATATTGCGGACTGTTGTAATCGATTGTTGAAATATGAATGGATATAGCATGGTTCCCCTCTTGCAGGTTCAGTTGGTTGAGATTTTCGGAATCATGTGCATTCACCTGACTGAGAACATTTTGCGGCACATGTTCGCCTCCCACCAAAATTTGGTCAAATAGAATTTCAGTTTTCTTATGGTGTGGCAGTTTCATATTCTCCACCCATTCTACGGCTCCATTGTCAGAACCAAAGATGAATGTCCCACGCGAAGTATGTATTCCTGCACGTGGAGTAAAATTTGCCTCGATAAGTCCCTGGTCCTTCGTCCAATTGACAAACTCCTTATTCCTATTATTATATAGTGCAATATTCTGTTCTGTAGCCACAATGATTTCGTGTTCGTTCTTGGGAACAATCGTATTGACAGTATTTGACAGCAAGGCACTTGTATTGTATAGATAAATTTCATACTCACCATCCGTCCGTAATATTACCAAGCCTGAATTGGTAGTCCCTATATACAGGTCTCCACAAGGATGAAGATACATACAATTGATCTGTTGCGAAGCAAATGGCAATCTCATTTTTTTCACCTCATCTGTCCTTTTATTCAATCGGTATATACCATCTCCTGTACCAATCAGCAACACATCGGAATTCTGTTCTACTATGCATGTAGCCGGATTGTTGATTTGGTAATACTTGAATTCTCGGGTTTTACTATTCGTACGTCCCAAATAATTGTTTCCTCCCGTCCAAACAAGCCCTTCACTATCACGATAGATTACCCGTATGTATTTATTCGTAAGGGTAGGGTTTTCTTTGTCGGGGATATAGGTTTCAGGAGTCTGCAAATGCGCTTTCATTGTAGTTTTGTCAATATGGTAAACTCCAGTCATGAATCCCCCCGTCACTATTTCTCCAGGGTTTGTTTCGCAAAGCGAAAGAAAGATTGAGTTCTTCATGGATTCCACTTCCGCTTTGTTCCATGGGAACAGGTGTTCCCAAGTGTCATCTTCTACACGATACAAGCTGATTCCGTTGTTGGTGGCAAACCAAATGTCACCCTCTGAATCCTCCAATACAGCATTTACCAGATCGTCGTTCAACGAATTTGTGTTACCTATATGATTTTTATACCACTTATAATCAGGCAATGTCTGGTCATATATAGTGATACCTCGAGCATACACCGACATCCAGATGCGTTGATGAGCATCGACATACAAGGCACGGATATTATTTCCGTTCATCTTATTTACCTCTTGAAAATCGGAATAAAGTCCCAACTCCAAATTCCTGCTATGAAGATTGTATTCCTGTACTCCTGCACCGCGGGTAGGAATAAGCATCAAACTATCCCCATACAGCTGAAAACTTGTGACGGGGAAGTCTTTAAGGAATGTATAGGATTTTACCATCTCCCTTGCCGCCAAGTCATACACCATCAATCCTGTTATTTCACTTCCTGCAAATAACAGATTTGTTGTTGGATGAACATATATTATTGTAGGGAGTGTGCACACATCATTGGGAATTATACATTGCGAGGTGTACATTTTCCCATCCCGCATTGTCACTTGGCATATTCCGTCATCAGAGCCGATATAATAGGTCTCTTTGCCAGATTGATAAAGGGCTGTAACATGCTTATGCCGATGGTCAAACTCTATCTGTTGAATGTCTCCGGTATCCAGATTATAAATAAAACAAGAGTCATCATGGCAATACCAGACTTCGTTGAACTCCGTCATCTTTACCAGATTCAAGGTCTTTACCGAAACAACATTTTCCGGCAATTGCATCTGCTCAAAATTATCGTTTGAATAGTGATACTTGAACAATTCCCCTGCAGAGCCGATGGCCCACATACGTCCCAAAGTATCAGTCTTTAGTGTCGTTTTTTCAGAATAAAAGGAAATATATCCCTCATCAGATTGCAAGCGGTAATGTTTGATGTTTTTCCCGTCGTACCGGTCAATTCCTGCGTAAGTAAGAAACCACATGAATCCTGCCTTATCCTTTTGGATGGACAAAACGCGGCGATCACTCAATCCTTCTGCCACACCTATATATTTGTAGGCCTGTCCGAAGGAAGTTTGAAAAATCGTCAAGAACAAGACGATACAGACAAGGACGTTTCTCATGTAGATTGCATGTGTGTATAAATGGAGGGGCTATACATGAATTTATAGAGAACCCTCCTGATTATTTTTAATTACGAGCTACAGATATAACAACCTGTAGCCCGTAATTGTTCATTATCTTCGAAAAAAAAATTACCATCAACTCATCCGTAGCAACTAGTAGCTAATCACCAGTCACTTTCTGTTTGCTTCCACCCACTTGCGGGCATTCACAAATGCCTCAATCCAAGGAGTCACCTCATCAGCCGTACGCGGGTAGAATCCGCATTGCCATGGGAAGATGGTACGCTCGGGATGCGGCATGATGGCCAAGTGGCGGCCATCCTTGCTGGCAATGGCTGCTACACCATACGATGAACCGTTCGGATTGGCGGGATAACCGTCGTAGGTAAACTTAGCCACCACGTTGTACTCCTCTTCGGGGAGCGGCAAGTGGAACTTTCCTTCACCGTGAGCCACCCAAGTACCAATCTTGTATCCGCTCAACGAACCGAACATCACACTGCGGTTCATCGGGATGGTCAACGATACAAAGTTACTTTCGAATTTATGCGAGTCGTTGTGGAGCATCTTGGCTTTCTTGTCAGCAGGGTGCTCAGGATTGATAAGTCCCAATTCCACCATCAGCTGGCAACCGTTGCAGACACCGAACGAGAGGGTATCTTCGCGGGCATAGAAGTTGTCGAGGGCAGCCTTGGCTTTCGGGTTGTAGAGGAAGGCTCCTGCCCATCCCTTGGCCGAACCAAGCACGTCGGAGTTGGAGAATCCACCGCAGAAGGCGATGACATTCACGTCCTCCAAAGTCTCGCGTCCGCTGATAAGGTCGGTCATGGTTACGTCCTTCACGTCGAAGCCAGCCAACCAGAAGCTATATGCCATTTCGCGCTCAGAGTTGGTACCCTTCTCGCGGATAACGGCAGCCTTGATGCCTGAGGGAGTACGACGGTCAGGGTCGAGTCCCCATTGCTTCAACTTACCGGTAAATTCGGGACCGAAGGCGAGGTCAAGCGGTTGCTGCTTGTAATTCTCAAAGCGCTCCTTGGCCTTGCCATTGAAGCTCTGCTTGCGATCCATCAGGTATGAGGTAGAGTACCACACATCGCGCAAGTGGTCGATACCGAACTGGTAGTCGTAGCCATCCTTGCTTACCATGATGTGACGCTCTTCCGAAGGTACAGCAATCTTCACGTAACCCACACCGGCATCGTCCAGAATCTTCTTCACGCGGGCAGCATCCTTGTCTGATACCTGGATGACTACACCCGGATTCTCAGCGAAGTGGGCCTTCACGATGTCGCATCCCTGTAACTTGTCGAGGTTCACCTCCATACCTCCGTCCACATTGGCGAAGCACATCTCCAGCAAACAGGTGAGGAGACCACCTGCAGAGATGTCGTGTCCGGCCATGATAAGGCCTTCGTTCACCAATTGTTGGATAGCGAGGAATGCATCGCGGAAGTATTCGGGATTCTTCACGGTAGGTACATCGCTACCTACCTTGCCCATGCTTTGTGCAAAAGCCGAGCCACCCAATTGCAGGGTGTCGAATGAGAAGTCAATGTGATAGAAACGGCTCTTCGGTTCGTTCTTCATCACAGGAGATACAATCTTGCGGATGTCGCTCACCTCACCACCGGCAGACACGATTACCGTACCCGGGCTGATAATCTTGCTTCCGTCGGGATATTTCTGAGTCATTGAGAGTGAGTCCTTACCCGTAGGCACATTGATTTGCAAAGAGCAGCAGAAGTCGCTCAATGCCTTCACGGCGGTGTAGAGGCGTGCATCCTCACCCTCCTGTGCACGGCAAGGCCACATCCAGTTGGCTGAGAGGGATACACTGTCGAGTCCTTCGGCCAACGGAGCCCACACGAGGTTGGTCAACGCTTCGCTGACAGAGAGGACAGAACCTGCAGCAGGGTCAGCCAAAGCAGCTTGCGGAGCATGTCCGATAGAGGTGGCGATACCCTTGCGTCCACGGTAGTCGAGGGCTACGGCACCACAGTCGCTGAGCGGCAACTGCAATTCACCCTGACACTGCTGACGAGCCACACGGCCGGTCACACAACGGTCAACCTTGTTGGTCAACCAGTCCTTGCATGCCACGGCCTCCAATTGGAGTACGCGCTGGATATATTCGTCGAGCTTGGTGATGTCGTAGGTCACTACGTCATACTTGCGCTCTACGGTCTTGTCAACCATATAGGTCTTGGGCGATGAACCGAACATCTGGTCAACAGCCAAGTCGAACGGACGTACGCCGTCAGCCTGTTCGAAGGCAAAGCGCTGGTCGCCGGTTGTTTCACCCACCGTGTACATCGGGGCACGTTCACGCTCGGCAATCTGGCGTACATGCTCGATGGCCGATTCGTCGATAAGCAATCCCATACGCTCCTGGCTCTCGTTGGCGATGATTTCCTTGGCACTCAATGTCTGGTCACCAATGGGGAGTTTGTCCATGTGGATAAGTCCTCCACACTCCTCCACCAACTCGCTGAGGCAGTTCACGTGTCCGGCAGAACCGTGGTCGTGGATGGATACGATGGGGTTGTTGTCCTCCTCGCAAAGGGCGCGGACTACGTTGTAGGCACGCTTCTGCATCTCGGCATTGGCACGCTGTACGGCATTCAACTCGATACCTGACGAGTAACGTCCTGTTTCTACAGAAGATACCGAACCGCCACCAAGACCGATGCGGTAGTTGTCACCACCCATCACCACTACTTTGTTACCGGGTTGGGGAGCACCTTTCAAGCAGTCGCGCTTGGTACCATATCCCACACCACCGGCCAACATGATTACCTTGTCGTAGGCATACTGTTCGCCATTCTCCTGATGCTCGAAGGTGAGGAGCGAACCGCAGATGAGCGGTTGGCCGAACTTGTTACCGAAATCGCTGGCACCGTTCGAAGCCTTGGTCAATATCTGCTCGGGTGTCTGATAGAGCCATTTGCGTACAGGCAGAATCTCTTCCCACTCGCGTCCCTCTTCGCTACGGGGATACGAGGTCATATATACAGCTGTACCGGCAATGGGCCATGAACCCTTACCGCCACCCATACGGTCACGGATTTCACCACCTGTACCCGTTGATGCACCGTTGAACGGCTCTACCGTAGTGGGGAAGTTGTGGGTTTCGGCTTTCAATGAAATCACACTCTCGATATCCTTCACCTGGAAGTAGTCGGGTTTCGAGTGGTCGGCCGGAGCAAATTGCTCGATGACGGGACCTGCGGCAAAGGCCACATTATCCTTGTAGGCAGAGATAATCTTGTTGGGATTCTCCTGCGTAGTCTTCTTAATCATCTGGAAGAGGCTCGACTCCTTCTCTTCGCCATCGATGATGAATGTACCACCGAAAATCTTGTGACGGCAGTGCTCTGAATTGATTTGTGCAAAGCCGAACACTTCGCTATCGGTTAAGGGACGACCAAGGTCCTTCTCCACCTTCTTCAGGTACTCCATCTCCTCGGCGCTCAAGGCCAGTCCTTCCTGCTCGTTGTAAGCCTCCAGGTCGGTGATGTGTACGATGGGTTGCGGTTGGATGTTGGTTTTGAAAATCTCCTGTCCCAATCCCTTGTACATGCGTTGCAGCATCGGGTCGCGGTCGGCATTTTCATCAGCCACGGGGAAGTACTCCTCGATACGGGCCACACCTTCCAATCCCATGTTTTGGGTAATTTCCACTGCATTCGTACTCCACGGGGTAATCATCTCCTTACGCGGGCCTACGAAACAACCTGTCAAATTCTCTTCGCATTCGGGTGTTGCATCACCGAACAGCCAACAAAGTTTTTGGATTTCCTCTACACTGGCAGCGTGATTCATCTCAATGGCAATCACGTTGTTAGAGGATGTTCTGAAAAATAAAATCATCTTTTCCTTTTATATAATTTATTACTATTTTCTCACCGTATGGCCAACGTGTTTCCACACATTACACCAACTTAGGGCACAAAGTTACACAAAAGCCGTTGTTTGCGAAAGAATTTAGGTCGTTTTTTTGCAGATAAAGTTCAATTTCAGTTGCAATTGAGTAAAAAAAAGGAATGGTCAAGGTTCAAAGGAAAAAGTTGACTAATCTTTAAAACAGCCAATGGGGACGACATACACTCCATCTTCCCTTTTATAGTAACAATTCAGCGAAACAAATTATTTAGAACACAGAGGCACAGAGACACAGAGTTTTTCCCTTTTGTAGTGACAAATATGTTATCTCTGTGTCTCCGTGTCTTTGTGTCCTAAATAATAAATTGAGCGTTTGTATTATCGCTGAATAGTTACCTTTTATAGGCAAACTTTCCGACTCTTATGACAACAGCCATAAAGAACGGAGCAGGCATCTTCTCTGTATCGACCACTATCCATCCGACAGGCGCGAACAGCTGATGTGTGAACTGGCTAACAAACTGAGGTTGGAGTTTGAATGATGCCCCTTGCGCCACCGAGCCGCCCTATATCGCGTAAAGGATTATATATGTGTGCGTGTGGGCGAGACGAGACTGTTAATTTTCCAAAAAATCTCGCGCCCACACCCACACGTATATATATTTTCCCGCATATAGGGTGGCTCGGTGGCATGAGGCTTCCCTTGTGTCGTATTTTTGCATTGTCTTTCAACGATGTAACAATTCAGCGAAACAAATTATTTAGAACACAGAAGCACAGAAACACAGAGTTTTTCCCTTTTGTAGTGACAAATATATTATCTCTGTGTCTCCGTGTCTTTGTGTCCTAAATAATAAATTGAGCGTTTATATTATCGCTGAATAGTTACTCAACGATAGGTACATACGTCGGTGCACAGGCGAACGTTCCATCAGCGAGGATACTATATAGTATGAGGCCTGAGACTATAAAGACTAAAGCCCCGAACTATATAGTTCGAGAAAAAAAACAAATTTTAGTCCTTCATCAGTTTCAAGTCGTCTGCCCCTACGGCAATCTGCGTGCACAAAACCCCGAAAAGACTAAAAACTCGCTAAAAATGGCGGATTATTAAAAATAATCCCCTATCTTTGCTTCGCTATTGAACTATTGACCTTGAAAAAATAATCTCCAAGCAACAATGGAAGAGCAAAAAGAATTACATTCACACCACGCACAACAGGTACAAGAACAGGCACAGGAGGCCGCACACGAAGAGGTGCAACAATACAAAGTGTGTCCCCATTGCCACACGGTGAACGAACCCGATGCCTGCTTTTGCGAAGAGTGCGGCACGGCACTCGGCTCGGCACGATTATGCCCCAACTGCCGACAGCCGTTGGACTTGCTAGCCGACTTCTGCGAACATTGCAAAACCTACGTATGCAAGGACCGATGCTCGTTTTGCGGAGCAGATATAAGCGAAACGGATACCTTCTGTCCAGAATGTGGTACACCTCGCGAGGGCATCGTATGTCCGGCCTGTCACACACGAAACTGGTTCAGCTATTGCCGTGTGTGTGGCATCCCCTTGACCGAAGAGGCACGCCAACAGAGCCGCACGGCACGCGAAGAACCGCTGATGAAGCAGATGGATGCACTGGCCACGGAGTTGGAGAAGTTGCGAAAAATAATCCCCGCCGACACCCCGCGACAGATTGACCGCAACCAACAGAACATGGAGTTATGCAAACGGGTAAGAAAGCTGTTGGGTAGGGAGAATCCAATTGACAGCCGACACGACATCACCCTACGCCTGGGCGAAACGACGGAGGAGATTAACGAACGTATCGAGAAGAAAAGAGATGAACTGCAAAAACTATTGGATTCCATAGCCGTGCAACCACAAGAGAACCCCATCGTGACACGAAACTTTGTGATGGCACGCAAGCCGGCATCGGCACGC
>JAFWYQ010000069.1 GCA_017517605.1 Bacteroidaceae bacterium | reverse complement strand
TGACCAAAATAGAACGGTTCACCATCAAGAACAAAAGCATTTGTAACCTCGTACTCTGTCAAACGTTCACGAGAACTCGTAGGCTTGAAACTCTGTTCATACACAGGTGTGCCACCCAATTCTTTTGTAATAAAGAATGTACCACTGGTTATTTGAGTTGTTGACACATACGTCAAGAAACTCTTTACTGTAGCCCCTTTCAACAAAGCCGCCTTTTCTGCATCGATATAGACAGCCATACCTTGTTTCTCGGTTGCACCGAAACGAACAATATCATTGCGATTCAATGTCCCATTAGTGTATCCAACTGTTGTTTGTGCCATAGCCACACCACACATCAATAAGGCTGCGACTAACAAAGCACTTTTACTCCATGATTTCATTTTTATAATTATTTATTAAAGTTTCGCAAGTAAATTTCTTGTACTGTCTGTGTCATTTTTCGGACGAAGTCCTCAACAACTCGTCTGAGGACGTTAGGACGAAGAATCTGAATACGTCAGCACAGTTTTTTGCTTACGTTCACAGATCCTTCACTACGTTCAGGATGACAGAGACATCATGTGCATCTTTACTTGCAAAACTTGAGTTATTTATTTTACCTGAATCTTACGTTGCATTTCCTTGCCATCAACAACAGCGGTTAATACATAAATACCGCTCTCAAGGTGAGCTATATTCAAAGTAGCACCAACAGCCTGAGCCACCAATGTACCTGCTACATTGTAAGCCTTCACACCGGCAACCTCTCCACCGATAACTGTAATTTGTTTATCAGAAGCATCCAATGTAATGATATTGGCCTCAACATCCTCTATACCAGCTGCCATATCAACAAAGAACGTCTGTCCCTGCACAGTCTCCTCCAATCCTTCATACATGACATCCACACGCACTTGATGCATACCTGTACCTACCTCATGCGTAACAGTAGTCTCTGTCAACGGGGTTTCGTTCACCGGTTTACGATCCACAAGCACATTGTATCCCGTTACTGGCAACGGTCTGCAGTCTGTTGAACGGATAACCAGACCTATCATCCAGTTACCAAAACGATTGGCATTCTGCATTGTGGAAACAGAAGTGAAGGTTTCACTATTACCTTCTGCAAAAAGATCGGATTCTCTCTCAAAAGGAGTCATATTATCCATTCCGATAGGAGCCTCATTGGGATTTACATCATAACAGTCGAGAACCAGTAAATATTCAGAAGAGGGATTTACTGTAATAGGATTCTTCAACTTTATAGTGTTCCACAGACCCTTCGTATAGTCAACACCACGCTCCAGTTCCATCCACACCAGTTCATTGCCATCTTCACGCAAAGAGATACCAAATTCGGCATCCGAGGTGGGGAAGAAGCGAACATGGGTAATCTGATAACCCTCATAATTCCCAAAATTGTCCTTGTCATACGATGCGGCATATTTTGCACTGTAGCCACTCTTTTCTGACGGAGCCAAACCTCCTCCGTTGGTGTCACTTGAATAGCCGATGTTGGTTTCATCATCATCAAGTGGTGCTTCCCACGACACATTGAGGGTTTTGCCATCAGTAGAACTCAACGACACATTGGAAATATTCTTATAGGCAGCCAGATTTTCAGCAACAGTCAAAGAAACGTTTATTGGTTCAGTCACTGTACCGTTGGTATATACAGCTGCTACGCTGAACGTATGCTCTCCATCTGCAAGATTATTCTGACGGAATTTCAACAAATCTGTAGTCCCTACTTCTGCATTATCCACAAACACTTTATAAGATTCTACATTATTTCCTACCTGTGACGCATCACCGAAACAGATACCAATAGGGAATGTAATGGGATATTCCTGTGCACCTTCAGGGTCACTCATTGCATTTTCATAAAGCGACATAAACTTTGGTTCGCCCTGACGACGGAGCAAATCGGTATATCCAGCACGGCAAGTATTGAATATGGCACCTAATGTATTGTATCCACCATATCCTGTAACATCCACAAAGATACCCACATAAATGTCTTCACCTTCAGGAACGGTTACAGGTTCGCTTAACTGTACAGTATTCTCCACTCCATAAACCAAATTTGAGTCATCCAATTTGCAAGATGCAAACAATGTGGTATCCTTAGCTGTATAGAAGTTCACCGTCCAACTGTTCTGCTTGCTCATGGGGTAGAAAGTTACATCCGTAATCTGCTTGCCATACACGGCCAAATCTGCAGCTTCGTAACGAACTGCCTGCTCGAAGTTATAAGTTCCGCTACCAAAAGAGATTACATTGTCATTAGCCGAACCATACTTCAACGCCGGACGATTGGCAAGGGGTGCATTCCAGAAAAGACGAACATCGCGTACACCTGTCTGTACTGCATTCAACTGGCGAGGAGCACGTGCAGCAAAGTCTGCCACATCAACCATTGCTGCTTCAGACTTCTCGGATTCACAGTCAGCATATACAGCCGTAATGGCATATTCATAATTACCATTAGCCACTTTACGGTCATAATAACTGAATTCTGTAGCAGCAACTTCGGCAATCTTCTCACCGTTACGCCACAGATTGTAAGCCTTCACACCTTCAACATTGGCCAAGGGAGCTTTCCAAGTCAAACGACAAACGTCCGTGCCTTCCAAATGAGTAGCTTTCAACGATGTAGGAGCAGGATTGACCATATTGGCATCCAAACGGATAATCAACGGACGGGGAATGTCATTCTTGTCGTATGCATTCACAGCAAAGGTGCGTTCGTCCTCTGAAATACCATCACATTGCAACAAGGTCCAACCTGTAAGGTCAACGCCCAAACCTTCAAGATATGTCTGTAAGTCCATCACTTTACCATCCCTTACGTAAGCAGCATGTAAAATATCTCCCATGTAAGCTGTATATTTACCAACTGCATTTCCCGCATTGGTAACCCGATAGAACTCATAACCAAAAACTTTGGAAAAATCAATAGGTGTAGTTGAATTTGTCGTCAAATCATAAATTACCTGGTCGGCAATGATTTTAGTTCCATCAGGTGAAAAGGCATGAGCCAAACTGAAAGGACCAATGTTTGAGAGATCCAAATATTTCAAAGAATCAGCAGTCCACAAGGCCGGTGTACGATTGTATCTGGCTTTCCAACCACAAGCCATCTTCCCATCGTTAGAAACATCATAAGCCGAACTCTCTTCATAATCCCAAACTGTTGCTTCACCTGCCAAGTTCCAAGTTGTAGCACAATATTCACCATTCACAATGGAAATACCTGCCATATATTCACCATTATCACTGATGCCATTCATCATTACACAACCAGGAAGATAGTGCCATTTACCATTCTTAAAATAACCACCCACTTCCATAGAAGCACCGTTTTCCGTAGCTTCAGTGGTTGTAAAAAGACCTACCATCGTACCATCATTGGCTATATCCAACACGGGTGCTGACTGACCAAGAGGAGCCACTTGGGTAATCTCATTATTCACGATATCCCAAATGAAACCACGGCCTTCGCCATCGTTCACATTACCACAAGCCCAACGACCATTGGGGGACATACTTACCACCTGATACTCAACCAATACATCGGGGCCAACAAGTATCTGCGGTGTAATATCCTGTGCCATAGCTCCTACGCTGAAAAGAGAAGCACAAAATAACAGATTCAAATTCTTCATCCTTCGTTTATTGTTTTATGTTTATTATTCTATATTTTATATCGCTACCTTCTTTGTCCACACACGGCCATTCTGTGTAACGCGCAACAGATAAAGACCATGTTGTGGAAGATTGAATTGCACACCACCCTCCCCTGCTACAGAATTCACCTGACGACCATCAACAGTCAATATGTCTAAAACAAAGGGATTCTGTTCGGGTGCAGTCACTTGCAAAATGCCATTACCAACCCATGCAATACGTACCTCATCGTTTGCCTTTTCAAGAACAACCGGACGAACACTTGATGGGTCAACAGGTACTTTCACTTCTGTCACATTCAGCACTTCGTCTGTATAGTAGTTCATCACAATGGCGACTATCGCCAAATTGTTTTTGTCATACACAGTGGCAGGAATATGAATGTTGGTCTCTATCGTATATTCCTTTTCAGCCTCTATGGCAGAGGGCAGACTGTTCTTTATGCCGACAAACGCCTGATTGTCACTACGTACCACATTGGTGTACCACATAAGGTCGGCAGCCACAGGGCTGCTTATGTAATAATATTCCCCATGATGTTGCACGACGGAAGCACCATTAATCTGACGCATCAAATCGGTTTGCAACTCCTTTTCAATCAATACATATCCCACACGGTATTTTCCTGTAGAATTATCTGTATCCACAGCAAAAGTAACCGTTGTGGATGCCTTCACTGAATCGCCTACAGGAATTGCCAAGGACATATCCACCTTCGCAATGGTGGGTTTGTTTATCAATTTCTTCAATGTATTCTTATCCTTGGCAGAAGCACCATATAACGGGTTGCTTCGATCGCGGTTGAAATGGATTGTAGGGAAAGAGTTGGTTTTCATACCTGTTACGTATGGCATGTATTCAAATATATCGCCATAGTGTGCATGGGCTTCCACACAAACAATGCTTTGTCCGAAGCGCTCTTCCAAGTTCTGAATATAGGAAATCACTTCGGGACAATTGACACACCAGGCACCTGTTGCCTTTTCCAACAATATGGTGCGGGGATAATAGGAACAGATGATACTGTCCTTCAAAATGGACTCTCCGGCAAGAAGCACGTTGTAATGAGTAGCCTTACCCACAGTGACAGGTACTTCAAATCTGAAAGAACCTCCATCACCAGCCATCCAAACGTCACATGTTACAGCTATCGGAGAAAGGGTATCCTGTTCATTGATGACACACTCAATCGTGTGATCTGGGATCATCTGACCGACATTGATTACGGTTCCTTCCACCAAAGCAGTACCAACATTGCCAACAAAGCGTTGGGTTTCATCATTCACCTCTACATCAAAATCACTCAATTGTCCCACAAACATGTCATCAATAGCCAACATAAACTTATTCTGACTATTGTGTACAAAGGCTATATAGACATCCTTTCCTGCATAATCGTACAAAGAGACAACACGCTTGGTCCACTGATACTCCTCTTCGTCAATAGAAAAAAGTTCTGTAAAGTCATCATACTCCATTCCTGTAGTGGAAATCATCACCTTGTATCCGTCGCGCAAATGGTAATGGATGGCACGAGCCGTCCACTTCAGACATACGCTTTCGGCAGGCAGGTGCAACTTGGGAGTAATCATCCAGTTGTCTGTAGCCATATTGATGGTACGGTGCGACGTACTCATGGCTGCCGAACCGTCTTCACTATCCACCTCACCACGGGTGAACCATGTCATTTCGGGATAGAGGTTCTTGAAATCCTGACTCTTTACAGGCATCTGATCATAGCATTCGAGGGTAAAGTCTTCAGGGATGCCTTCGTAGAAATCGACATCCAAGCAGACTTCCTGACTGATGACGGGAAGTCCCATCACCAGTGCAAGAATGCCAGTCGCTATTTGTTTCTTCTTCATTTGCAATTCGTTATTTGATTGCCACTTTACCAGTCAACACACCATCGACGGTATTTACACGAATTGCATATACACCCGTGACCAATGCTGAGAGGTCAATCTGATTCATTCCGCTGTAGTTACCTACCTGTACACCATTCATTAAATAGATTTCCAATGCGAGGTATTCACCATTCACGTACAGTGTCTTTCCTACAAGCATCAACAGGTCATCAACAGTTACACCCTCAATGCCGTCAGCTCCCAATACGATGGCAACGGCTTCGCTCTTTACCTTACCTATATTATATACTGCCTCCACCATGAAGGTCTTGTTCTTGTCCGGCACATCGTTGCCAACGGTATAGAGGTATTCCGTTTCGGGGAAAGTATAGATTCCGTTTACGGGTGAAGGATTCTTGGTGATTGCCTTCACATCCACAAACATATTGTAGCCCTTGATGGTCAAATCGGTAGTGGGAGCCTCCCAATCAAGCAGCACTTCGTAATCCTGTACATCGTTGTATCCGTTGCGTACAACCTTGATGTCTGTTACAGGAGGAAGTTCAGTATAGATAGTCTTTTCTACCACATTGGAAACATTTACACCCATGGGGCCGTGAGGGTCTTCTGCTTGGATGAAGTAATCCCAATTTCCGTTGGACACCAATGTATCCACATATACAATATCGTTTCTTCCCAAGCTGGCAGCCTGTCCAATCTTGCTGCCGTTGCGGAACACATTCCACACGGTGGTGGCCAATGCTCCGGCAGGTTTCTTGGCGGTCAACTTCACGGTGTTCACACCGTCAACCTCCTCAATGGTCAAGTCCGATGCAGCCACACCATCAAAAGGCACATCCCATGTCACTTGCGGAGTACCGCCCTTGGCCCATATACCCACTGAATAAGTCCATGTAACAGCTTTGGTTCCCATGGGTGTCAAAGTGTATTCAATGCGGTTCTTACCTTCGTATGCATTCTTGGCACTCTTCCATACGTTCTTTTCGTATTGCACGAGGATGTCATTGTCGTATGTCCAGATTTCCTCATAGTCAGGAGTACCCTTTTCGGCACTGATAGCGTTTCCTTCGTCATCCTTCGTAATGGTTTCGTTGCTGTACTTGTAAGCATAGCATTTCACCATACGTCCCTTTTCATCATACGAATATTCATAGATACGGTCGTTGGTTGTCAAACCGTATGGGCTATTGGCAAAGGCATATTGCGGACAATTAACCAAGCCTTCGGCAAAATTGCTGTAATACTTGTGATAGATGATAACGTCACGGCTGTTTGCGTATGTCTCCTTCACGATGTTGTCGCCTTCGTATGTATAGTGATAAACACGGTTGGTGACGGTATCTTCCAAGATACGTCCTTGTGCGTCATAGCTGAACGAGCCTGTCTCTTCAAACTCATTCCAAGCCTTGTTGTAACCGCTGAATACTCCGTACTGGCGTTCGCGGGTATTCACCAATTGACCCTTCTCGTTATAGTCGTATGCGGTATAAGTCATAGGAATCCAGTCACCTGCACCATAGAGCTGGTCAGGGTCGGACTCGTCACTTCCCAACAACTTGCCATAAATCATCTTACGCACCACTTTGTTGTCAGCATCGTAATAGAACACTTCGGCTTTCGAAGCCGCATCGTCACTGCTGTTGCCCATAGCATCGCCGATTGTCATGATGACCTTGGTTTGCAACGGACGTTCCTCCTGCTGCAACACAATAGGGAAAGCCTGGCTTCTTGCCTTGCCGATAGGGTAAACCACTTCGATATAGAATACATGATTGGGGTCAGAGGTTACTACAGTACCTTCTTCGTCAGCAGTGTATTTAACCGGTTGCGTATAAGTGAATGTACCTTCAGTGAGCAACACTTTTTCATTCTGAGGGGCAGGATTGGTCTCATACTCCACGATGTCCATATAGACATTGTATCCCAATACCTCCATATCGATGTTTGGCTTAGGCCATGCAATAACAAGTTCATAGTCGCCAGTCGCATTCAACGAGTTCTTACGACATACAATTCCCTCTACAGTTGCCAACGTTGTATTAAAGGACTTCTCCACAACTTCTGAAGTGTTTCCATCGCCTTGCTGAACGAAGTAATCCCACGTACCGTTGTCAACCAACGAATCCTGATAACTTAATACACCATCGGTCAATGTGGCTTCACCTACCAACATACCATTGCGATAGACATTCCATCCCTCGGCCGAAGCACCTTCGGGAGCCTTGGCGGTAAGAAGCACTGTATTCAAGGCATCCTTCACATCCGTAACGGTCAACTCTGTAGCCGAAGTGGCATTATCCACCACACCAACGACCGATTTCTTGGGACCGCCATACACGTTCCATCTGCCCTTGTTGTACATATAGCTTGAGATGGTGGTGGTGTCGCCATTGACCGCATAGTCAATCTTGCTCAACGTGTCGATTTTCTCCATACCGTTATTCCAAGCACCGTTGAGTTCTTCAACCAATATGCCATCCACATACTTCCAATTGGTGAGTTTGTTCAAAGTTCCCTTGTCGCCTTTCACCAACACACCGTTCTCATCCTTTTCGGGATTCTGCACCTTGTATTCGTTGAACGCCACCTTGTTGCCGGCTTCATCGTACACATATTCGTACACGCTGGTATTCTTCCACTTGTCGCTGAACAGAGCACTGACGGGCACATTGGTCTTTCCCTCGGCAAAAGCCGTGTACTTGATGGTATTGCTCCACTTGCCATCCTTGGTATAGTGGGCAGTCTCTTCCACCAAATTGTCACCTTCCCACACGTAAGAGGTGATGTAAGTGGCATCGGTCTTCTTCACCAGTTTACCGTTGGTGTCGTATTCATACACTTCGGCATCCGTGAAATCGGCCCATGCACGGTCATATCCGCTATAGAGGCCGTACTTACGGGTGCGCACCTTCAGCAAGGCACCGTTGGCATCGTATTCGTAGATGGAATAGAGTTTGGGAATCTCTTGTCCTGGAACCTCCACTTCGGCAGTTCCTTCCGAGTCTGCCAACATAATGTCAGCCTCCACCTTACGCACAAGGCGGTTGTTCACATCGTAGAACGAACGGACAACACCTGTAGGAGTAGGACTGAATCCGCCTTCATACATGGCACCATACGAATACACGGCTTTTGTCATCATGCCGGCATTCTCGGCCAAGGCATTTGCACTCAGCGTTAATCCTATCAGCAGGGCAAATCCTTTCAAGTAGTTTTTTTTCATAAATGATTCTTTTGTATTTTGATGTTAATATTTTCACACAAGAAAGATGATGAACGTGCACATCTCACCCTCAAGACGTGCACATCCATACATCGCTACCATAGTGATTTTGCATAATTATGTTGCAAAAATACAAAAAATCTATCAAACACTCAAACAATATCAAGTTTATAACTCCATTCTCTATTGTTTTTTAACAATACATAAGCAAATCTGCATATTTATACGCTTTTTACAACACAAAAACAATGCATAAGTGTCTCAAACAGGATATAGACTTCAACAACGCAAGGTATATACTTCAATGACATAAGAGCACAGCTTCAACGCCCAAAGAATACGGCTTTCACAACCGTCTCACACAGGTGATACGGATGAATCACGAAGGTGATACACACGTATCACCCCTGTGATACGAGCGTATCACGAACGTGAGACGGCACAAGAAGACGTATTCTTGGAGTGCTCAAGTCGTGTTCTTGAAGCATTGAACCTATGTTCTTGCAACACCGAGCAAGGCATAGGAGAAAATCTTTAACGGATTTAAAAGGGAAAAGGGAATTACGCATTCTCTTCAGGAGAACGCTTGCCACGCAGATGATAAGACAATCGTCTGATTGTCAGGTAAAGCCAATTCTGCACTTCATACAGGCGAGGGGATGACGGCGAGGGGGTGTAACCGAACTTCCGCCTTAATCCCACAGGCAGGCGATGCGGTTCGATGGTCGTATGGAAATAGCGTAATTTCTCCTTGATGGAGCGGCGTTCTTCGCCAGAGAATGCACTACGGTTTGTGCGATAGAAGACGTAAAGCCCAACGAGATTGCGCCAACGGTGCTCTTCGTACTGATTCAGTAAAATTTCTGATACTCCTTCGGCCAACATCGTTTGTTTCATGCTGTAATGAGCAGGCAAAGACATAAAACGTGTAGAGCTAACGACATGGGTCACAGAATTAGCATGCTGGCGATAATAATAAATACCGTGACAACGAACGACACGACGTGAATGAAGAAAATGCAATCGAGTTGTATTCTCATCACTGTAAAAACGACAAGTTGTATCATAAGGATACTGTTTGTGAATGGATGACCTCACTATATACAATCCATGTATTCCCCAATCCAAGCTCAAACGAAAAGCTTCATTTCCCGTAAAGTCTTCTTCTTCTGTGCAATAATTGTACCCTGAAGTTTTCCCTGTCACTTCGTCATATTGGCATACATCCAACAAAACACAATCATTATCCTCTTTTGCAGAAGCCACCTTGCACGCCTGCTCCAAAGCATCGGTACCCAACCAATCATCGCTATCAAGCATGGTTACATAATCTCCTTCTGCAATCTGTAATCCGCGATTACGAGTATCGGCAATGCCTTTGTTCTCATTCTGTTTAATCAACACAATACGCCCATCCTTGTGTGCATACTCTTCCAATATCTGCCACGAAGCATCGGTAGAGGCATCATCAATACAGATAATCTGCAGATCGCGATGCGTCTGATTTATCAAAGAATCCAAACATTCGCGCAAATATTTCTCGGCATTATATACGGCAACAAGAACAGATACTTTCATACGCAACACAATTATTTACGCCCTAAACGATTCTTCACCTTTTGTACTAAAGAATGAAGCAAAGTTGTCTCTCTCAACAATATACGGACAGATATTGTACCTGATGCCAAGAAACACAAAGTTCCCAATAGCCAATAGGCCGCACCCTCGGCATAAACCGTCACACCAAAGGTAAGGAATCCGAACAACAACTGAAGCAACAGCATCTTAATGGCTTTGCCTTGAAGCGAGAAACCATATAGCCTATGAGCCGTTGTCCACACCAACAGCAAATCAAATGCAGCGGCAAGCGACAAGGCCACTCCGACTCCACGCAATCCGTCCATAGAATAGCCACACACGATAAGGCTCACGGCCACCACGTCATACACCGCTTCGGTAAACAGATAGACCCGCGAACGCCCTTTGGCCAACGACAGGTAGGATATGGGCAAAGCCACCGAACGCATATACAAGCCGAATATGGCACATTGGGCCATTCCGATAACCGGCATGAACTCCTCGTTATAGAACAATGGCAACAGAATGGGGAAAACCACCCACAATGCCACAAGCAAAGGCGACACAAGCAACACCGATGCCTCTATCTGACTGTTTATCACCTGATTGGCTTGTTGAATGTCGTTGTTCACCGCGGAGAGGCGTGGAAAGAAGTCAGTCTCCATGGCCGTAAATATAATGGAGGCATACGTCACCGTCAGCAGATAACCGGCACTGTACATACCTACATCCGCCTCCGAACCCGTCTGTACCATATAGGCACGGATAAGGAACTCTACCCCCGAACCCAAGATGCCGGCAAGGATAAAGGAAACGCCCAAACTAATCATCTTTTTCCCTTCCACGAAGGAATATTTTATGCCACACTGGAAAGAAATCGGATAACTGCGAGTGGAGAAATAAAAGGTAGTGACAAACGTGCACAACGCCACCGACACAAGCGAAGCAATGATAGCCTTCTCGCCCCAAAAATAAAACAACGGTACTGAAATGACCAACGCTCCCAACGAATTGATTAACGACTGAAGGGCTACGCGTCGCAAACACCGCGTACCCTTGAGTATCGCCAATTCTCCTCCTGTCAAAGCCATCAATCCCACTACGGGAGATAGCCATACAAAGGAGTACCAATGACTTGTGTCATCAAAATACGAAATACTGAGCAAAGGTGAAAAAATGCCGCATACCAACATACCCAACAGAGCCACACCCATACTCCATGTGCGGACAACTTGGATAAAACGCTGCAAAGCATCCGTATCCCCTTGCTCGTACAACTCCGACACATGACGCACGGCACTGAACGAAATACCGAAATTGGTGGAGTTGCTCACCAAGGTGGCTGCTGCATTGTACAACGAGATAAGCCCCAATCCTGCCGGCCCTAAAATCTCGGCTACCAGCTTGTTGCGTACAACAGATGCCAACAAGCCAAGCCCTTGTACACCGCCGAAAAGACTGGTGTATTTGATAACGTGGTCGTATGTTGATTTAGACTTTCTCTCTTCGTTTTTATGCATATCCTTTAAACAATATCGGGCAAAGATAGTGCTTTATTCACAAATTACCCCTATCTTTGTGGAAGTTTTTATAAAAACACAGGATGAAAATACTTCTGCTTGGCGAATACAGTAACGTACATTGGACATTGGCCGAGGGACTTCGCTCCCTTGGGCATCAGGCGTGTGTGGTTTCGCATGGCGACTTCTGGAAGAACTACCGGCGCGACATTTCATTGGTACGTCCTACACAAGGCAAATGGGACGGCATCCGCTATCTGGCCAAAGTATTGGCTACCCTACCCCGTCTGCGCGGATATGATGTGGTACAACTCATCAACCCCTGTTTCCTCGAACTGAAGGCCGAGCGGCTCTATGCCATCTACAACTATCTGCGCCGGCACAACGGCAAAGTATTCCTTGGCGGCTACGGCATGGATTACTATTGGGTACATACCTGTAGAACCACACAAACCTTCCGTTACTCCGACTTCAACTTCGGTGCTACATTGAGGGACAGTAAGGACATCCGTCACGAGATTGCCGATTGGATAGATAGCGAGAAGAGCCGCCTCAATCAATACATAGCCAACGATTGCGATGGAATCCCCACAGGACTCTACGAATACTATGCCTGCTATCATCCGCACTTCCCCGCGAAGACGACGTTCATCCCTTTCCCTATCAACATTGATAGCCTCAGCCCTAAAGAACCACGCCCCGAGGGAAGGCCCATCCGCTTCTTCATCGGCATACAACGCGCACGTAGCGAATACAAAGGTACTGACATCATGCTCCGCGCCCTTGAGCGGGTTCATCAACAATACCCCGACCAATGCGAGATCGTAAAGGCCGAATCCGTCCCCTACGACGAGTACCAACACATGATGAACTCCTCAGACGCCATCCTTGACCAACTATACTCCTACACCCCTGCTATGAACGCCCTGCTTGCTATGGGTAAAGGGCTTATCCTTGTGGGAGGAGGTGAACCGGAGAACTACGACATCATCCATGAAACAGAGTTGCGCCCTATCATCAACGTACTCCCCAACGAAGAGGATGTGTACCACCAACTCGAACAACTCGTACTTCATCCCGAGCGTATCAACCAACTCTCAGAAGAGAGCCGCCTCTACGTAGAGCGTCACCACGACCATGTGAAGGTGGCACAACAATACGTTGACTTTTGGAATTATTCACAATATAAGTTTGAATGATTATGAACATCTTATTCATTGCCAATAAACATAACAACTACTGTGGAGGCGAAGTATGCACACAACGCAACATCTCCATTTTAAAGGAACTATGCCAAGATGGGAATTTTACAGAAATACGTATCGAACGGGATAAAGCCCTAAAAAAACATAACCATATATTCTGGCAAATCCAAGGATTTCTAAATGACATCCGTTTCTGCTCTATCTCTGGCATAGACTCCAAACAATTACAACACATACACAGAACAATTAAAGAAAAAAACATTCATACCGTATTCATCGACAAATCCACCTTAGGTATGCTAGCCAAAGAAATACGCACACATTATCCCTATATAAAAATCATTACATTCTTCCATAACATTGAATATTCTTATTACAAACGTGAATTAGAATTAAACGGGAAATGGATGCTGCGTTATCGTTTATCCATACTCCGCAAGAACGAAAAAGCGGCATGTATCTACTCACACACCAACATCACATTAAATAATAGGGATGAGCAACAACTAAAACTACTTTATGGACGAACAGCC
>JAFWYQ010000068.1 GCA_017517605.1 Bacteroidaceae bacterium | reverse complement strand
TTTCTATCTAAAATCGACAGAAGAGAATAAACGACTGGTACATTGTTCGCCCACTCTTTTGGATGAACCAATTTTTGAAAGTGTACCTGATTTATATTCTGTTGTAGGGAATTTGTTGATAACCTATCTTGCTGTAAAAAAATATGCACCAGTTGAAACTATCATTGTGCCCAACAAAGCCATGAAGGTTGTAGAAGACACCATCGATGGGTATAAACACAAAGAAGATATCAAAAACGAAAGTGGGCAGGAAGTCATCATCATGAATTCCCGATGGTTTGTAAAGATTATCAATGACAATGATATTCCAGTCAGAGGTTTTTGGAGAAAACAAAACAAGAAAAACGAAAACGGTGAGTGGTACAAAGAACGTATATTTGTAAACCCATTTATACGACATGGATATCATCGTAATGCAAAGATTGAAGAAACTGAAAATTATGATACCCAAAAGCCACTCCAAGAAGAAAGATACGAAGAGTGAATGCCCCATGCAACATCATGCGGCAGGGGAGTTTTTGTTTCATTCTTTCAAGCATCCGATGGGGACTACATAGACTCCGTCGGTTCTTCGGTAAGCCAAATCACCAACACCAGTCAGCACCATTTTGAAGGCTGGGGCTTTCATTCTTTTCGTGTCTATGATTTCAGCCAAGGCATTCAGTGTCCTTGCACCATCAGCTATTAACTTGTCACCTCCCAACTTGATTTCTACCAATCCGTAGGAACCGTTGTCGAGATGAATGACGGCATCACATTTTAACTTTATCCAAACGGCAAAATATTATAATAAAAATCCTTCATTTGGCGCGATTCCGTTCCTTCATTTGGCGGAGTTTACATTGCAAATGTGGATGGACGATGCTTGCCAACAATAAGATGTTATCCTCTTTGAGGAAACACCAATGTGTCTATCATATTGATGAACTCTCGGACTTTGGGGTATTGTTCTTTTACGGTAAGGAGGTCGAAATCCTTGAAGTCCTCATAATCGGCTGCAGAACGGCTATTGAACATGATGGTATAGAAACGTCCCCATTCGCGACTTACAATGTTTTTCAAAACAAAATGTTGCCCGAACTGTTGGCGTACACCTTCATGGGTTTTCACACCATCAATCTCATGATGGACAAGCAAGGCACTGACGGCATAGAAACAGGCATAATACATACGGTTCATGGCCGTATTGTAATAACCATGGGAAATATGGTTTTCGATTTCGGACAATAGCCGCTTGGCAAATCCAAGCGATAGGTTACGATGTCAAAACGTTGTTCATCCGTCATAATAAAACTATGCCTTCTTTGGTGACGTTATTGTAAAAAGGTGTAACCCGACGCCCCCATTCTTTCATAAGTTCAATGTAGGGGTTTATCTGAATGCCTGTTTCAAGTTCGATGTCATAAAGGGGCTCGGTGAGTTTCATACGGTCGTTCAACGTAATGCGTTCCTTGTCTTGAAGAAGAATATAAGTACAAGCATCTGCGATGCGCATAAATAAAACCGCGCGTTGCAAACGCTCACCTCCATCATCCGCATTATGGAAATGCGGATAGGCATAAGGACATAAACATAAATAGACGCAAGACAAAAGAACAATGCCACTCCTCCACATAGTTGGAAGGGTGGCATTTAAGTTATTATTCTTATCACTTACGATACTTCTTGCTGAACAAGTCGGAATGTGTACTGGTATTGAGCATGATAAGGATTAGTTCGCGTTCGTTTTGTTCCCATACAAGCAGCCAATCGGGACGGATGTGACATTCCCATTGACCCTTTCGGTCTCCACTTAGGATGTGGGCACGGTATTTAGAATCAAGCGTCTCGCCATGAAGGAGTTTATCTATGACTTCCCACAGTTCATTCATGGGCAAGCCACGTTTTTGGCAAAGTTTCAGGTTTTGTTTGAACTCACCGGTGACGCGTAGTTCATACTTCGTAGTCATCCTTCAATTTCCTTTTTCAAATCATCCAAACTGTCGTATTTATACACACGACCTTCTTCGATGTCGCGAATGGAACGGTCGTATGATGAGAGTTTGCGGCGACGTGGAATAGTGATTTTCCCTACGCCTTTGACCATGCTGATGGCTTTCTTTATGTCTTTAAGCATCGACATGTCCTGGATGTCCACCAATATTTGTCCTTCACGTGGAAGGGGTGTTGCGTTTGCCATAACCTTATAATGACTTAATTTGTTTGAGCGCAAAAATACAATATTTCTTGCATATAGGAATACACAAAGGGAAACTTTTTTGTTCGGCGACGGGAATTTATATGTTTTCCAACCTCTTGCCTCCCATCATCCGCATTATGGAAATGCGGATAGGCATAAGGACATAAACATAAATAGACGCAAGACAAAAGAACAATGCCACTCCTCCGCACAAATTGGAAGGGTGGCATTTGTCAAATATAGGTGTAAGAAGTGTCAATATCTTACAAGGCTACCTTGATGGTCTGGCTTTGTCCGTTGGCATAGTGGATGGTGATGAGGTGTATGCCTTTGGTAGCGGGTAGGGGGGTGTGTACGTTGGTTGTAAAGGCTTCGTACACGGTCTGTCCGCCAAGGTTGGTAAGCGTCACCTTGCATCCTTGTGAGGCTATCTGTTGAGGGATAGTAAGGAAGATGGTGCCTTGTGCCGAAACGGTTGCTTGGGGTGTATCTGCAAGGAGTGGTTCGATAGCAGTATCGCCATCAAAGGTAATGTTCCACCAATGGAGGTTTTGTTGGTACTCTGCCTTGATGTAGATGACACGCACTGTGTCTGCCGGAGCAAAGGTGTAGCTCTTGCCACAAAGTTTGCCTGAGGCATCGAATTGGCTTTCCATCACGAAGTTGGCATTCGTAGCATTCAATTGAGTTTGCTCGTCGGCATAGAAGTGCAGGCTGCCGTATGCGGGTGTAATGTCACTACCTACGCGGAAGGTGCATTCCACTCCTGCAGGTATGGTGACGGTGTACCATGTGTCGTAAGCATCGTCGGTGTTTGGCAAATGGTAGGTTTCGTCTGTTTTTGCTTCGATGGGTTGGCCAAAGTATTCTCCGGGTCGTGCTTCGGCAAAGCTGACGGTAAGGTAGCGGTCAGTGCCTGCTGTTGTGCCAGGGTTAGAACCGATGGTGATGCATACGTAGAAGCGTGTGCCTTGCTCTACATAGATTTTGCTTACTTTGTATCCGGCCATATAAGCCTCTTCGTATGTGTTGTCGGTGGTGGAATTAACCATGTTGTCGGGATTTTCGCCAACCATGGTACGCATGGTAGAACCCAAGCCGAGTTTTGACTTGATGGTGTAGAATCCTGTCTGTCCGGCTTCGTAGGTGTACCAACGGGTAAGTTCGGGTTGGTTGGGTATGTCAACTTGTTCGTTCAAAGCGGGTATGGTGAGTGCCGTTTCGTAGTTGCTGCCATCGGTTGCTCCTTGGAAACGGGTATGCAGGATGGCTTCGTTGCCTTCGTTGGTGAACGAGGTGATTTCGATGATGTATGTCTCGCCTTTGGTAACTGATATTTCGTAAGCAAGACCCAAGTCACCGGTGTTTTCGTCTTCGTATTCGCTACGCTTGAAGTCGAGTGACTTGCCTTCGCAATCGGTACGGAAGACTACACTCCAACCATTCTCTACCCAATTGGGACAAGTGGTTTGGAAGATAGCCGTACCACTCTCTTGAGCCTGGAAACGGCGGTAGTTCATAATTTGCTCGCCGCGGTCTTCGATAACAATATCGGTGCCCAACACAAAGTCGATGGGAAGGTCGCAATAATCACCTACTACCAAATCGTGCTCGACGATAGAGAGTGTGTGGTTAGCCTTGTCGGGAGTCTTAACACAGATGTAGAATTTGTCACCTTCGTACACACGATAGAGGTTAAACTCGTTCATGATGCTTGCCTCGGCTCCGTTGTAGCAGATGTAGGAGAGCATGGTGTCGGCAGTGATTTCCAATTGGCAATCTTTGGTTGCGGTAAAGGTGAACCAATTTTCGTAATGGGTACCTACAAACGAGGTTTCGCCTGCTTGTACGGCTTTGGCGGTAGTAAAGTCTTCGCTCTCTTCCTTAGGTTGTCGCAACGAGAGTGTGAGTGCATCCTTTGTACTGGTTTCGGTATTGATATTGAAGTAAAGATAGTCGAAACTTCCCAATCGTGCAAGGTGGATGTTCTTGGTGATAGTGGTTGCCGATGCTCCGTCAATGGTGTCGGTGCACAACCAATCGTTGGCATTGTTGGCATTGTTCCAATAGGTGACAGTACCATTCCATCCTGCCTGTGTGGACAAGTCCAACATATAGTCGGTAGAGAGTTCGTCCACCTTCATGCGATACCAGTTGTTACCCTTTGAGAGGGAGAGGGTAGTGGGAAGTGTAGTGATGTCGATAGGATAGGTAGCCAATTGTCCCGGTGTGTCAGCCATAAGTTTCAGTGTAGCGGTAATGGGACGTGTATTGGGAATCATGATGATGTAGTTGTGATAACGTTCGATAGGGAATTCGTGGTCGTCCGTCATGCTGGCTTGTACGGCAAACTTCATATCGGAGTATCCGTATTCGTCCTCGTCGATGTAATAGATGAGGTATTCGCCTGTAATCAAGCTGGCCAATCCGTCGGCATGTGCGGTAAAACGGATAAAGGTGGTGTGGCTGAATCCCTTGTGATACTCGGGGAAAGTGTTGGCATAGATTGGCAACAACACCTCAGTATCGAAGGGTATTTCGATAGCAGTCTCCTTGGTGTTGCCTCCATAGTCTTCGGCATAGAAACTGCTTTTCAGGGTAAAGGATGTCTCTTTAATGGCATCGGCTCCTTGTGAAGAGGCAGCTTTGATGGTAAAGCGCACTTCGTCGCCAACGGATGTGTGGATAGTGGCAAACACTCCTGCACCATTGTCATAGGGTTCGGCAATGTCGAAGGCGGCATTGTTCACAAATGCTCCGTCGGCATACAATCCACCGCTGATGGTAAGTCCCAAACTGGTGGTGGCGGTAGGTGCCATAATGTAGAGATAACCCTCTTGGGTTGCTGTGTAGCTGAATGTTTGTGATGCACCGGTTTTCAGCGTAACCTGCATGTCTGTACCATCCCACACGGTAGGTGAGGCAGCATATCCTCTTTCTATACCCATGACATGAAGCATGGCGAAGAGGAGCATCGTTAGCATGTAATTGGTCTTTTTCATATTGTTTTGAGTTTTTAAGTTTTTAGTTTTGGCACGGATAACACGGATTAACACGGTTTCCCTTGTATAAAGTATTGCTCCGCAATGGTTTTGATGACACGGTTTATTCTCCTTCAAAAACAATTTGAGCTTTATCCGTGAAATCCTCTACACGCACCGCATGGCATTTTTCGTGTAATCCGCGAAATCAGTGCCTAAAATTTCTTGTTACTCTTCCCACATATCGCCAAAGGTGGCATTGTAATCCTCTTGGGTAAAGAAGAGGTAATAGGGAGAGAGGTTGGTGAGTCCGCTTACGTCCACATCCTCTTTGGTGAGTCCGCAATCGATAAGGCTTAGGAATCCGAGGTTTTCGCTTTCGATTCGAGGGAAACCATCCAAGGGGTTGCGGTCGAGGATAAGGGTATTAAGGTCAGGCATACTCTCAATCTCCTCTTTGTCAATATGAGTGATGAGGTTATCGCTCATGGAGAGTTCGCAAATGTCGGCACGCTGAATCTCCTTCGGAATTTCGGTAAAGGCACATCCATCGAGGTAGATGCCGCGGATGCTCTTACGGGTGTATCCACCACCTTCGTAAGGTACTTGCGCCGATGCAAGCGAGGGTGGGAGTGTGCTCAAATTCTTGTTGTTGGAGAAGTCGAGGATTGACATTTGATAAACATCATCGAACACGTCGGGTATGGATGTGATTTGACTACCTGTGATGACGAGGTTGCTCAACTCTGTCCAATTGCGGATACTTTCGGGTATAGAGGTAATTTGCTCGTTCACCATATTGAAGTGATAGATTTCGTCGATTTCGGTCAACACCTCGGGGAACTCCGTAAACTTGTTGTTGAGGAGATAGATGTTGATAAGGTGTTTCATATCGGCCATTTCATCGGGGAAACGGGAAAGGTTGGTATTCTCGATGTGAAGTGTGATAAGGTTCATTTTGACTATCTCAGCCGGCAACTCCTCCAAGTCGCAATTGCGGATGGTAAGGTTTACCAACGAGGAGAGGTTGGCTATGGCCGCGGGTAGTTTCTTCATTTGCTTGAACTCGGTAAGTGCCAGATTGGTGTATTCTCCCTCCTTGTTGTAATCGTATTTGGGAGCACCGTCAATCACAAGTCCGTTGATGGATACGGGGTCGCCATAGTCGTCAATCTCGAATTCAAGTCCTGCCCATGTGTCATCAATGACACCTCCATCGAAATCCCACGACTTGGGCCATTTGGTTTTGTCTTCGCCCAACACCTCCAGGCAAAGTGCATAGAGGGAGTTGAAGTAATTGTCGCCCGAAAGCACCTGTTTTACCTTGGTAGGAAGCTCGTATTCACACTTTTCGCCAGCGGTGATTACAAAGTCGTTGTTGCGTTCGAGGGTAATGTCGAGCACATCAATCAACGCGGCATTCTTGTCAAAGGCACGATAGGAAAGCAGCTTGTATTCGCCTGCTTCCAAGGCAATATAGGGTGTGCTTACCACCTCCTCGTTGCCCTTTACCTTAAGGCTTGGCAGGGTTTGTGCCACGCCATCTTTCTCGATGGTGACAATCACACTTCCAATCTCGGAAAGGTCGTTGAGAGTATAGGGCCTTCGGAGTGAGAAGTCGTATGTCTTTGTCAGAATGAACTGAAAACTGATTTCACCTTGGGTGGGTGAAAGGCGGTCGTTATCCTCTTTGTCGCACGAAGAGAGAATAGGCATCAAGGGCAAAAGGATTGCCACGAGCCATAGGATTGTTTTAGCCTTTTTCATATCTATATTTTTTAGTGTACCTGAAAAAAAGTTTTTTCTGACCTAAGAAAATTTTATTCCTCTTCTTCCTCTTCATCCGCACTCCACAACGGACACGGACGCTTGATGTACGAGGGTGTATTGTCAAACCCTACCCGTTTGCCGGATGCGTCCTTGCCATTCTCGTATTGGTTGAAGACGAGTGTAAAGGGGTCCCAGCATTTGAGGTTCTTGTGGTAAAGAATCCAATCGGGGATGTTGCCTGTGAGGAAGTTGAGGTTGATGGAGAGGTTCTCCAACTGAGGCATTATGGGATTATTGGCCACCTTCTCCTCCTCGGTTTCGTATTGGCTGGCATCGTATCCCATATCGGGTATAGAGCCTTCGAAATAGTTGTACGAAAGTCCGATGTATACCACATTCTTGAGTGTAAACAGTGCTTCGGGCAACGAGCCGTGCAAACCGAGTGTAGCTTTGTCGGAAGCATTTTCGTTGAGTTTGCCAAACACATCCTTTGCACGATTGTTGGCAAAGTTGACGTAGAGGAGCGAGTGCTTGTCCAACTCCGTAATGATGTCGATAGGAAGGGTAGTGAAGTTGTTTCCACTCAACTCCAGTTCCTGCAACTGTGTCATCTCCTTCATGCGTGCGGGCAATTTGCATATACCGTAACCAAGCAGGCTCAACGATTCGAGGTGGGGCAGATAGGTAATGTCGTCCTCCAACACGATGTTCTTACCTGCGGCATCGGTATTTCCCGACAACGAGAGTGTACGCAATTGGTCGAGCTTACGGATTTGATAAGGAATGGTCTTGTCCGTATCAAACATCGAGAAACGCAAACCAACCACACGCAATTCATCCACGGTTTCGCCTTTGTGGTTTACATACTCAACCTCCTCGGTGTCAATGTTTGTCCAATGTATAAGCGGTGTGCTTGTGTCGATATTGGCAGCACATCGCATGAGGCGTGCTATGGCAAGCACAGCCAACGAATCACCTTGACGTGAAGGGATAATCTCCTGTGCCTTCGTTTGACGGAATGTAAGGCGCGACTCCACAAGTGTATCACCCTCAACGGCATTCTTCTGCTTGAACACGATGGTTGCCACTCGGTCGGCATCCGTTTCGGCATAAAGCTCGTAATCAATACGCACGGTGGATGTACGCGGTACTGAGCCGCTTGGGTGTTCCTCGGCAGTTACCTTCAACCAACCGGTGCGCGAAGCATCGGCATATTCAACATCCACGGTGTAAGGTATGTTGGAGGTGACACGAATGTATTCAAACATCTCGTCGTAGTCGGTAAAGTCGGGCACTTCAATCAACTCCTTGTCGAGTTCAATCACTCTGTCGTAACCCAATTGTCGGATAACAAGCTGACGGCTATACTTTCCGCAACGGAAGGTAAGATGTGCTTCGCGTGTGTCATACAGATAGCTGCTATCTACCCTGATTTCGCATGTGGTAGAGCCATTTCCGTTAGCCGGCGAGACAAGGCACCATTCGCGGTCGCTCATCACCGTCCACTCATCCGAAGCGGTAAGTTGTATGTCGTTCACACCTCCATCGGCACTAAAGTCGAGCACTTCGTGGCTCAGGGCTATTTGAGGGGTAGTCATGTTCTCGTCCTCTCCACATGCCATGAGGCATAATACAATCATGGAAAGAACCACGTTCAGTCGTACAATGTATCGTATAGATACCAGGAATGTATGTCGTTCATTCATACTCTTTATTCTATAATACTCTTTATTCTATAATCAGTTGGCAAATGTAATGTCTTGGTCTTCGTCGTAGGTTAATCCGAACATTCCGTTTTGTATGCGGTAGCTCACATACTGAGGTACCGTCATTTTGATATTCGGGTTGTTGGACACATCCAACGAGTTGAGGTTGGATGGGAATGTAGTGACCGTACGGAAATCGTTACCTGAAAAGTCAACAATAAGCAATCCCGAATGCTCGTGCAAGTAAGCCGGCCATTGGGTCATCGAGCGCACCCACTTGGTTTCTGCCTCGTCGCGGTAGTATCCCTGACTTGCCATGAGCAATTGCGACATTCGGGCCACATTAAGCACATTGTCAGGAAATTCGCGGAATTGATTGTAGCTGAACTCTACACCCGAGAGGTTAGGCAGATTGGTGGTGTTGAAGCCATTGGGTAAGTCCTTCAAATTATTACCCGCACAATCCAATGCCTGCAACGAATAGAAGTCCTTCAAAGCCGCGTTGCGAATAGTATCGATGTGGTTATTGGCCAACACAAGGTAATTGATTTCTGACTTTGTGTCAGCAAATTCGCGGGGGAACTCTCCAACACCCTTATCGCCTTCGCGCTTGCCCATTTCATTCATAGCCATGGAAAGTTTCTCCACACGGATACCACGGAAACCCTCTTGGAAACCATGCATCTTGTTGGTAGTAAGGTCAATTTCCTCAATGGCATATCCACCCTCCATATTGGAAAGGAAGGCAGGGAATTGCTGAAGGTTGTTGGCAACACAAGTGAAAAGCTCCATATCGTCCACACCACAGAAGTCGGCAGGGAATGTGCTTATCTTATTGAAATCGAGAATCAGTTGGACGGGTGCAATGGGTTGGATGGATGGAACACTCGTAATCTTGTTGAACGCGGCATCCAACAGGCGCAAATCGCTCATTCGATAGAGGTTTTCGGGGAGTGTGGCAAGTTTGTTGTCATTGATGTACAACAATTGCACATTGGGACAATTGAGACACAACTTCTCCAAAGCCGCAAGAATGTCGTCAGACGACATCTTATATAATCCTGACATGTTGACGGATATCAATTCGGGCAATCCTTCAAACATGGTTCCATCCAGCTCGGTCAACGGTAGATTGAACAACTCCAAATCGGTAAGTTTGCTTAACTGACCGATGCTTTTGGGAAGTCTTTCGATTTGTGCATTGGCAATGAAGAGCATCTCCAGATTCTCCAATTTACCAATGGCTTCGTCAATACCCGTAATGCGGTTTGCCGGTTCGCCGGCAGCTTGGGCATAAGTCTTGATATACTTGTAGATATGCTCTTTCTTGTTAGGGTATATAAGTGCTGAGCGATACAATGCTTCCTTGTCACCTTTCCGTCTCATTGAAGTTCTTTCGCGGGCAATATCCAAACGATGTTCGCGGATATCCGTACCGCTCTTCATCAAGGCATAAGGCGAATAGCGCAATTTGCCTGTTCCATCATTGACATCGCCCACAAACTCCTCATCATGTGTACCCAAATAGAGTATTTGCAATTCGGTAAGCTGGCCAATGGCGGCAGGCACAACACCCAAGGGATTGAATGCACCCAAGTTCAATGAAACGACACGTCCTTTGGCATTCAATTCAACACCCGGTTGGTTACCCCATGCATCAATAGGTCGGGGAGTACCATCTTCAAACTCAAAAATCCAATTGGCACCGGGTTCTTCTGAATCGCCATTGAAACTCCAGTTCTTTCCATCCATGGCTTCCCAAATCTGACGAAGGGCTATGTAGTCGTGCAGGGCTTCACTTTCGGGAATCTCCACTGGCACAACTTGCGAATTGAACTCAAAATGACGGATGGTGAATGCAAGTTCGGTATCTGCCGCATACATGAATTTGCGTTTCTTGTCGCTGAGTTCATAACGGACAAGTGTGTAATCACCGGTTTGCAAAGTCAAGGTATCGGTGTGGAAATAGCGTTCGTTCTTCTTTCTCCATGCCTTCACCTTATGTTCCTCGCGATAGTTGATACCATCGACATTGCGCGAAAATACCAACTTGATGCTATCAATATTGTCGTAGTCAAACAAATCGGTAAAGGTGTATCCGTCAGCCCGTGTCATCTCCATTTCGGGTAAAACCTTCTCCATAGTGGCAATGAACGAACCGTATGCCACACTTTCGATATAGAGCGGATGAACGGTAATGTGGTTGGATGTGATGGTGAACGAACGGTTGTTGTCGGGCGAACCCACTTGAAGGATTTCGGCCATAGTACCCTCCTTGTATGCACCATAAATCACATAACCTACAATTTGATATTCGCCCGTTGCAAGTTTCAGATTCTCTGACGTGAGCATAAATTCACCTCCTCCAACACCCGTAGCGTAGAGGTTCAAGGATTGTTTGATACTCTTGCCTTTATGAATCATTGACAATTCAATCTTACGCGCTTCGTCCAAGCGGTTGAGTGGATTCCCCTCCATAAGTGCCCTGCTTGCCTGCTTGTACAACTTCAATTGGATGTATCCATAGGGATTCTCTGCGGGCAGGTTCTCATCCTCGTCTGAGCAACTGTTCATTACGACAAGAGACACCGATGCAAGAATCATCCACATCAAGCACTTTATGAATGTATGAGTCGCATTTCGATACATTGTTATCTTATCCATAATAGATTATTGGTTATCTTTTAACATGATGTCAAAGGTGAATACATTGAGGTCACTATATCCATCGCCACGGAAAACATTGATTCTATACCTGAATCCGCGGGTAGTGGTGAGCATACCCGGTGCCACATTCAAGATAATCGATTGCAATTGACCTGTTTCCTCTGAACGCAGATATTCCATCGTAATGGCATTCGTCTGAGCTGTACTTGCCTCTTTTTCTTCCCATTCGCCAGTAGATTGGTTATACCACAAGCGGATAAGATCCGGAGTGAGTTGTTCGGAAGTCACTTCCAACACGTTGAATTGGCATGTGCCACCTTCCGAAGGCAAGTATATGGTAGCACCGTTCTCCAAACCTTCGAGCACAAGTTCGTAGGTAATCTCGTGGTCCTGCTTTTGCATAATGTGCGAGAAGGATTCGGCATACTCATCCTTCAATGTGGCATCGCCGGAATTGAACAGATCATCGAACGAAACATTCTTGGGTACAATAAAGATGAATGCTTCGCGAACGGAAGCCGGATTGGTCAATCCATTCTGGTCGTCGGCATCGCCACGGTCGTTGGCTTGCAAATAGATTTCCTTGGTAAAAATACCATTTGATTCAGAGCGATTGGAGGCATCGCCCATTCGCAATGTTGCCCAATGTACCTGCTCTTTCAATACGCGGCCATTATTGGCATTACACATGATGAGGTGGTAGGGAGCATCCTCAATGGTAGTGTAATCAATGGAGGTCTTCACATTGAAGGGGAGTTCCATCTTTTTCCAATAGTCATCCTTGTTGTCGGCATTGATATAGCTTGCTTTGGCCTCAAAAGAGAAGTCATTCCCAAGTGGGTCGTATGAGGGGAATGCAAAATCGTGTTGCAAGAAATTTCCTTGAATACCGTCAAAGGTAATTTCGATTGATTTCAACACCTCACCACGGATGTCTGTCAAATGGATAACATCTTTTCTACTTTCAGCGGAAAGGTATTTGTCATTCAACAACAAACCTACACCTACACGATGAGTTTGCAAGGTACCGTCATCCTTTCTGTTACTTGTTTCGGTGAATTCGTTTGCCAATCCCATCCATTCAGGAAGATTCTTCAATTCCCATACAATGTTTGATTCAACATAGAATATCAGTTGGTAAGTACCTGACTGTAACGTATCGGTCATTTCAAAAGCAAGCCTTTCAACTTCGTTTTCAAACTTGGCATCTGTATCAAATACCCTGCATACTGATTCTGCTTTCACTTCGATGGTAACAGGTGTAGTACCTGGCACTTGCAAGCTGAAAGAGCCATTCATGCAGGCATCGGTAAAGTACTGATAATCGGCCGTAACGGTAAGGTTTACGGTTGTCTCTTTACCATCTTGAGGTTCTTTGTCCTTTGAGAAGGAAAGCCAATTGCCGGTATCGCTTGTAGCAATATCCCATTTGCTTGAGGATGTTATTTGGAGGTTGCCAACGAATTTTCCTCCCGTATTGTCGGCTTTCAAATTCATGATGCCATCGGTAATGTCGCCTTGAATCTCCAAATCGCTCTGAGCAGCAGACAATTGAGTGATTCTAACGAGGAAAGGCATATCTTCGCCGTCGACAAGTACCATAAGTTCAGCACTACGTGATGAGCTGCCCTTGTTGTCGCTATACGGTGTGACACGGATGGTTGCTTCACCTGCCTTTCCTTGAGTGGGTGAGGCCGAAAGCCAATTGTTGGAACTGGTAAATGTAGCTGTCCATGCGGCACCTGCCACAAAATGAATTTCAGCTTCTTGTCCGTTGGCTATACCTTCGAAGGTTATAGGCTCAACTTCAAAGACAGTTGTACCTGTGGTTTCTTTCAACTCGGTGTTATCCTCGGAACATGAGGCAAAATTAAACGTCACAAAACCACCAACCAATGTGGTGAACAGGATGGGTATAATATGTTTCTTCATATCTTATTATAGTGAATTAGTAGGGGTCAGTAATACCGTTCTTTTCAGCTTCAGCTTGTTCGGGTGTCACCCATTCAAAGATATAATAATAGTTTCCGAATGAACCGACCTTAGGGATGAACACATTGAGTATCAACACAAATGCCCGGTCGGATGGAAGATAGTAACTATCCACCCCCTCGATGGTACTCATAGCAACCTCGCCGTAGTATGAATCTGTAAAGGCTATCTGCTCAACCATGTCGATGGTGGTATCAAAGGGATTGTCCTTAGCCGTGTGGAATTTCAAAGTCAAGTCGTGAGTATCATCAAAAGGCGATTTCACGACCAAAGTACTATCGTTTTTCTTCTCTGTTGTTACCAGGAATTTGGTTACCGAACTTGTACTGAAGGGGAAAGTACACGTCATCCGCATATTGCCCGTATAATCATCGATATCGAAAGGCAGGCATTTATGCAACCGGATGTTTGTCCAATCATTATACAAAGTTGAGAAATGGTCTTCGTTACCCAAGAATTGGAGTGTTACGGCCAAACTGTCTTCCACATTTATATGATTGTAATACCCCTTTAGAAGAACTTTTGCAGAGCGTTCGCCCGCTTTGATGGTGATATTGCGTGAAAGGATATCAAAATGGTACCCTTCGATGGCATTGGTACGCTTTACATCGACATCAACCATGTAATGCCGGTCATAATCGGCCGTTTGAGTCGAAGCGATGGGAATTTCGAACAATACTTCTTCATCCTCAGTCACCGGCATATCATACAATGAATCAGCGAACATTACATAATTAGGCCCGCTATAATATACATTGTCGTTATCACACGCAACCAATGTTATCAGCCATAATGCGGCAAATATTTTTTTCAGGTGCTTCATTATTTTTTTTCTGACGAGTTAGTAATTCTGAATGATTAATCCCCCCGAAGCAGTCACTTCGTGTTGAGGTATCGGCCACGTATATCGCTTGTCGCCTCCCTCTATTTTAAGCGAAGAGTAGTTTTCACCGGTGATGGTTCCTGCTTGAGGTTGGCGCTTGAATCCCTTATTCCATCGTTTCAAATCGGCTAAACGGAACCCTTCGAGGAACAACTCCTTGCCACGCTCAACTTGGATGGCTTCCATAAGACTTTCCTGAGCATGGGTAGCCGAACCATATCCTTGGATACGGGCTCTACGAAGAGTTGACAAATCACTATTGGCTTTATTGGTTTCACCCAACATGGCATACGCCTCGGCTCTAATCAAATACATCTCGCTCAAGCGTAACACTTTGGGCATGTTGGTATAAAACGTGCCGGCAGAACCATCAATAGTTGGATTACCGGGATATTTTACAATTACCTCGGTTTCATAACCTTGCATGGTGTTGACCAATGCGAAGAAGGTGGTGTATCTGAAGTCGTAACTACCATACGAATCAATCAACCATTTGGCAGGCAGGTAACTGGGATTGTACATACCGCCTGTAATACCCATGAAGAGTGAACCTAAAGCTCCTCCACGGTCAGTAGTGGTGAAATTGATTTTCCAAATTATCTCATCAGACGTATCGTAAGTCCACATGGCTTCGTATTCGCTCATTACACCACTGGAAGTAGAAACGTAGGCATTCGCATCTGCCAAGCTATATACCGTATACGAACCCGATTTTGCATCAATCACGTTGGTAGCGGCCTCAATGGCTTTCTCCCAATTACCCATATACAGATGCACGCGAGCCAAAAGAGCATCTACGGCTCCTTCAGTGATGTATGCCGCATCGCTACCAACGCGTGTAACCAACGAATCGGCCTTATACAAATCTTTCAAAACTTGTGCATACGACTCCTCCAATGTGGCACGCGGTTTCTTTACTGAACTTCCGTTTCCTTCGCGGTAATGCAAATAGATAGGAACACCCAATTTGTCTTTAGCAGTAATAGAGTCGTAGGCCACACAAAATGTACGTATCAAATCAGAATAGGCAAAGGCACGAAGGAAATGCACGTCACCCTCAAACTTATCCATCGTTTTACGTTCATTCTCACTCTTTAATGTAGCACGAACCTCATCGGCATGGTCCATAAAGAAATTACACCGTGCAATAATTTGATATAAACCACCATATACATTCAGCAATGTTTCTTCGTTGGCATTTACCTCCCATCGATAGAAGTTACCGAATTGGTTGGTATATCCAATGGCTGCATACAAAAGGTCGGTCTGAATATCTGTTGCCTGCACTAAATCGCCACTATACAGGGCTGAGTTCTTCAAGCAACTATAGATGCCGACCAACACTTCTTCTGCAGAATCAAGGTTAGTCATTGCTTCCGATTCAGGCACTGCGGTCTCAGGAATTTCCGTTAGAAAGTCTTCGCACGAAGAAAACATCAACAACGCAAATGCAAGGATATATGTCTTGTACAGTTTCATATTGTTTCGCTATAATATATTTCTTAATATTCTTTTCCTCAATACATTTGTACTATTTATTAAAACATCACTTCAATTCCGAATGTAAATTGTCGCGACATCGGATAAGCCGCTTGGTAGACATTCATACTTGACTCGGGATCCATACCCGTAAACTTGGTGAAAGTAAGCAGATTCTGCCCTTGTGCAAAAATGCGTGCCGAACCGATGCATTGGGTCTTCTGCAACCATTCTCCAGGAAGATTATAGGCAATTGTCAAATTCTTCAGTCGGAGGAACGAAGCATCCTCCAACAAGTGTGTATCAATTTGAGGTGTCACTCCATATCGCGGTACAGAGGTTACATCTCCAGGTTTCTTCCATCGCTTGAGCAACTCTTTGGATTGGTTGAATGCAGAACTATACATGCCATTACTTTCATCGAAATAACGGTCATTGTGTATCATCCATCTGTTGTGCACCCAACTGAATTGTGCATTCAACGACAGTCCCTTCCACGACAATGTTGTACCAAATCCCCCTTGCCAAGGAGCAACAGCGGATTTTCCTAACAACACTTTGTCCTCTTCATCGTATTCGTTGGTAATATCACCGTCCTTCGTGTACCATAGTGCATCACCATTGGCAGGATTAACACCGGCATAACGTACCAGATAGTGTTCACCATAGGAGTGACCGACTTTTAACAGGATGTTTGCACCGGGAATTTCGTATTCGTCCAAGCCGTTGTACAACTCAGTAATCTCATTGTGGTTGTATGAAGCCACCGCATTGATGTACCAATTGAAATCCTTATGTTGGAGGAGATGGACATTCACGTTCGCCTCTATACCTCGATTGACCATTGCACCGATGTTGTCCCATTCCATAGCAGTTCCATTTCCTAAAGTGATGGGCACTTCCATCAGCATATCTGTAGTCTTCTTATGATATAATTCGGCATTCAACTCCACACGATTGAAGAATCCAAGTTTCAATGCCAAATTGTATGTATTCAATTTCTCCCAAGTAAGCATTTCGTTTCCACGAGTATATGGAGCAATACCTGTCATTCCAGAATATTCAGGTCCGGCCGCAAACAGAGGCATGTGGTCATAATTAGGAATACTGGAATTACCTGAAGTTCCGTAACTTGTGCTCACTTGTGCGATGTTTAGCCAATCAATGTCATCCAAGAACTTTTCGAGTTTGGCATCCCACAAGAAACCTACAGACCAGAAGTTTGCCCAACGATTGCTTTTTCCAAACTTGGATGAAGCATCTCTACGGATAGACAAATCAAGGAAATAATTACGTTTGAGATTGTACTCTGCACGTGCAAATAATGATACATAAGTAGATGCCGAATAATTGTCACTCCAACCGGTAGCGGTAGTACCAGTACTAAGAGTCAACAACTTATCATTTGATTGTCCACGGGTACTTACTGAAAATGCATCCGAACCATTCTTGGTGACTTCGTGTCCTAAAAGAATGTTGAAGTTATGGGTGTTTTCTATTGAGAAAGCATAATTAGCCGTATTTGTCCATGTAAGATTAAAGAATTGTGAATATCCCTTTCCGACAGAACCACTTCCATAATTAGAAGAGTAGGAGGGGAGCGATGTGGTGTTGCTTCTTGTATCAGAAGCATCAATACCAATCATGGTTCGAAGTTTCAAGTCTTTAAAAGGATTCAGTTCGAAGAATGTTGAAGACAAAATATGTATTTTCTTTCTATGCAAAGGATTGGCGTCCAAATATTCCATTGGATTACCATACGAACCTATCCATGTTCCATCGTTTGTACTTGTCAAACTACCATCTTCGTTATAAGGAGACCAATAGGGCATCATGAATTTCGATGCAGAGATTGGGGCTAATAAGCTATAATCACCGTATTCCGTTTCTTCTGATTGTGAATAGGTCAATGCAGTGTTTGTGCCAATTTTCAGCCAGTCAGTTGCATTGGCTTCAATGTTGGCACGCAGGGTATAACGATTGAAATCAGAACCTACAGCGGTTCCTTTTTGTGAGAAATAGCCCGTAGAGAAGTAATAATTTACAGACTTTTCACCTCCACTTACACTGATTTCGTATGACTCCGTGGGAGCATTGTTATCAAACACGATATCCCTCCAATTGATATTGATTTTCTCCAAGGCTTCACGGTCATATTTGCCAGGTACTCTCAAGCCAATCTCTTCTTCAAAGTCAAGACGCTCGGAGGTGTTCATCTGATTCCACTTACCGTATGCTAAGTTCGAGAAACCATATTGTGCCCTGAAGGTAACTTTTGCCTTGTCGCCTACACGACCTCTTTTGGTGGTGATAACAACTACACCATTTGCCGCACGTGCTCCATAAATAGAGGTGGAAGATGCATCTTTAAGCACCGACAAGTTCTCTATATCATTAGGATTGATTGATGCAAAGTCAGAAGCGGATATAGGACTTCCGTCAAGAATAAACAATGGCTCGGTATCGGCATTGATGGAGTTGATACCACGTATCTGAAAAGAAGCAGGAGCATTGGGCTCACCTGAATTCTGCAACACAGTCAACCCTGTAGCTTTTCCTTGTAAAGCTTGGTCAAAACTTGCTACAGGTGCATTTTCAAACACCTCTCCCTTAACCACAGAGACTGAACCTGTAACAGTACCTTTTTTGCGAGAACCGTATGCCACTACCACCACTTCGTCAATGTCTGAGGCTTCGTTCTCCATTGTCACATTAAGTACTTCGTTTTGTCCTTTCTTGACAGGTACCAGCAAGTTCTTCATGCCGATGTAGCTGAATTCCAACACAGCCTCTTCACCCTCTATAGTAATGCTATAATTGCCATCATAATCGGTTATAGCATAAGCATTACCATTGTTTTGACGAATGTTTACTCCAATGAGAGATTCATTTGATTCGCTATCGCTAACGTGTCCTGTAATGGTAAATTCTTGCCCAATGGCACATAGGTTGCAACACATCATGAAGAACATGAATAGTGCAGATGATATATTGATTCTCACAATCAATTATTTATTGGGTTGATATTATATAATAATGAAAAGAAGGACACCCTGTATTTATTATGGGGTATCCCTCTTTAAATTTCAGAAAAAGTTTGAATTACTTCAACCAATCGGTCAACTTGTCCTTAGCGAAGAAGTAATAAACGATAAGACCAATCCAGCTTGTAATAAGCAATACGATGATGGCCAACAACTTCTTTACTCCGTCAACGGGCAATTTCCAAATCTCAAGACATGCCTTGATGGTGAGGATAAGACCTACAATCCAAATTAGTAATGCAATCATAGTTTCTAATGTTTAAATATTAATTATTAAATAGGTTTCTACAACGGTTAATTCAGGTGATTTTTACAAAAAAGAGGGAAAACTCCGACTCTCATCATTGTTTATCCCTCACTCACCCTTAACACTATGATGTGATTCAGGCGGGATTCGAACCCACGACCCACGCCTTAGAAGGGCGTTGCTCTATCCAGCTGAGCTACTGAACCATCCTCAATTGCGGTGCAAAAGTACTATTTTTGTTCGATATAGCCAAACTTTTTGGTTACTTTTTGGCTATCCGAGTACGTATTGTTATGATTTAGACATCTTCTTCCGACCACAAATATGGGCAAATTCGCAATACTCGCAATTGTGTGTCACCGTTGTTTGAGTAAAATTGGTGTCAGCCGAGAATACTTCTGCCAACAATTGAAGCAACATCGCAATGTAATCGTCGCGGTAGATAGAGAAGTCTTCTACGGCACTTTTAGCCACTTTGACTATGGGTGAATAATCAGGCGAAGCCGCTTTCTGTATGTAGAATAGGGCAGGAGTGATGGGGATGTCACCTTTCTCTTTATTCAATAGCGTTGCATACAAGAAGGTTTGGAAAATGTGGTAGGGACGGTGTTTTTCAGTAGTATCGAACAGTTGTTCCACATCACGCGCGTCCTGTATTTTACTACTGGTTTTGTAATCTACGATACGAACAATGCCATTCTTTTCGTCCATACGGTCAATACTTCCTCCCAGATTTATGGTAAAAGGTGAAGAACCATCTTTCGGATTGACAGTTACCGGTTCTTTTACAGGATATTCAGCCGCAAGGAAACGGAAAGGTGTATAATCTGCATCGCGTCTAAGAAGTTGGATAACATAGGTGGTTATCACCTCCTTGTTCAGCAATTGTAAACCATCGTATTCAGCACGTTGTTCAAGAGGAATTTGGAAGAATTTCTCCTTGAAGGCACGATTGACGGTTTCACATAGTGTCAACTTATCTTCCAACAAGGATTCAATAGCGGCACGTGTTATATATCCGTCACGCTTACCAAGTATCTCTTTATAAATGATTTCTGTGGCACGATGGAAGATGTTGCCAAAAATCGATGAATCGATATTTGTACTAACTTCGTCGGCCTTGTACAGTTGGCAGGCATAGCGCAAATAGAACTTGAGCGAACAATCCAAATAGACATTCAAGGCCGAAGGCGAAAGGTATCCCTTACCTTCACCGAACCGTTTGCGTAGACGTTGTGCTATTTCTTCATTCCCAAGAACTTCGATGGTTGGATGGGGATGTATTTGTTGGTTAGGTTCCAAACTATAACGCGACAAAGAATTGTTTGGATTCTTTTCTATCAAATATTGAAGCATGAAACGCGACATTTCCCCTCGGTTCAATCCTTCAGAAGAGGTATTGTAGAGCATTGTCACTCGTTCGGCACGTTGTATAAGCCGATAGAAATAATAGGCATAGACGGCATTCTTATGCTCAATAGTAGTCATTCCGAATGCTTTACGCAAGTTGTAGGGGATAAATGACGAATCTCCCTCTTGTTTAGGTAGTTTCCCTTCGTTGACACTGAGCATAAGGATGTGACGGAAGTCGAGGTTACGTGTTTCCAACACTCCCATAATCTGTAAACCTATGGCCGGTTCACCATGGAAAGGTACGGAAAGTGACGAGAGCAAGTTCTTCAATAAACGTACCAATATGGGTAATGATACGTCAAGATGGCCTTCTTCAACCAAACTTTTCAAACGGTTTATCAAGGTGTAGGTTCGGAACAGCGCTTCTTGACTCAATTGCATATCGGTCATCTGCTCCGCATCTTCTGTGCGGAAGAGTGTTGTCACCAAGTTGATGGATTGCAACAATCTGTCAAGGAAAGGGATACTTCCCGACACTTCGCCCGCAGGAAAGAGTTGTGTAAGGACGTCATCCACTTGCAATTCTGAGGGTAGGGGAAAGAAACGGTTCTTTTCCGTCAAACGATGCTCCAACGATTCAGCTTCGGAAGTAAGCGATTGCACATAGGGA